>JBGCFB010000174.1:0-26719 GCA_045106685.1 Bacteroidia bacterium
ACGCGGGCGACAACTGGTCGACCTATCAGAATCAACCAACCGCACAGTTCTATCGCGTCACGACTGACAATCATTTTCCTTACCGTATCTACGTAGCGCAGCAGGACAATTCTACGGTGCGTATTCCGCACCGTACGGCGGGCCGCAGCATCGGAGAGCGTGACTGGGAACGGACTGCAGGTGGAGAAAGTGCGCATATCGCTCCCGACCCTGATGATCCAGATATCGTCTACGGCGGGTCCTACGGGGGATTTTTGACACGAAAAAATCACAAAACAAACGAAACGCGCGGCATCAATGTATGGCCTGACAATCCGATGGGCCATGGTGCTGAAGGCATGAAGTACCGCTTTCAGTGGAACTTCCCGATCTTCTTCTCTCCCCACGATGGCGACAAGTTATATGCATGCTCACAACATCTACATGTAAGTACAGATGAAGGCCAAAGCTGGAAGACGATTTCGCCTGACCTCACGCGTAATGATTCTGCAAAACTCGTTTCCAGCGGAGGCATTATCACGCAGGACAACACAGGCGTGGAATACTATTGCACCATTTTCGCGGCAGCTGAAAGCCAGCACGAAGCAGGCGTCATCTGGGCTGGATCGGACGATGGTCTTCTGCATATCACACGCGATGGCGGTGCGAACTGGGAGAATGTCACCCCACCCAAAATGCCGGAGTGGACTCAGATTAACAGCATCGAAATCGATCCGCACGAAAAAGGAGGACTCTATGTCGCAGCAACTTCCTACAAATCAGGTGATTACCATCCCTATTTATACAAAACAAAAGACTACGGAAAGCGCTGGGAGCTGATTACAGAAGGCATTGACGAAGCGCATTTTACGCGTGTAATACGCGCAGATCCTGTCCAAAAAGGTCTTCTATATGCAGGTACTGAAAGCGGATTATACATGAGCATGAATGATGGTGAAAGTTGGCAGCAAGCCCAACTAAATCTTCCTATTGTACCGGTCACGGATTTGGTACTGAAAAATAATAACCTCATCGTCGCGACTCAGGGAAGAAGCATATGGGTGCTCGATGATGTTACAGTACTACATCAGGCGATGAATGCGAGCGGTAATGCTGCGAAGCTATTTGCGCCCATGCCGAGTTATCGTATGCCTGGCGGTGCAGCCTGGAGACCTTCGTTGCTAACAGGGAAAAATCATCCTGGCGGCGTCAATATCCACTACTATTTCCCGCAGGTTCCCGATTCCAATATGCAGGTTAGCATCATTATTACTGAAAAAGATGGTACCGAAATTCGCCGTTTTTCTACCCAAAGCAAGGAAAAGAGTAATAAGCTCAAAATGCCGAAAAAGGGCCTCAACACCTTTAACTGGAATATGCGCTACCCTTCTGCAAAAAAGGTGAAAGGCATGATTCTGTGGTGGGCAAGCCTTGAAGGTCCAAAAGCACTTCCAGGAACGTACAATGTGCGTATGGAATGGAATGAGAAGGAAAAGACTGAACCATTTGAGATTCTGGCTAATCCACAAAGCAGTGCAACTGCTAGCGATATGAAGGCGCAGTTTGATTTCCTTACAAAAAACCGTGATAAGTTGACTGAAACGCATGAAGCGATTCTGGAAATGCGTAGTCTGCGCAAGCAGCTCGGCACGTGGAAAGGCCGGGCAGGCAAAGACAGCACATATACCGAAGTGTCCAAAATGGCGAAACGCCTGATGGGGGATTTGAAGAAGATGGAAGAGACGTTGTACCAAACAAAAAGTCGCTCCCCTCAAGACCCGCTCAACTTCCCGATCCGCCTGAATAATAAACTTGGACATGTTGGCTCACTTTCCAGCATGGGTGACTTCCCTCCTACAGATCAGGCGATCGAGGTTCAGACGATACTTATAGCAGAAATCGACAAGACCCTCGCTGACTGGCGCAAGCTATTGGATGAAGAGGTACCTGTTTTCAATGCCTTGGTTAATAAGCTTGCATTGCCAGCTTTGCAAATAGATAATTGATAATGAGGCTACTTGCTTTTGGCTGCTAGCTACTGGCCAGAGGCAAACAATTAAGCCAGCAGCTAGAAGCCCTCCAAAAAAACATCAGCCCGACCAGCGTAAGCCGGCCGGACTGATTCCATAACACCCATGGCATAAATGTATTATTTTTTAGCTTTTTGTCAAAAAAAATAGCAAAATAATTTCATGGCACTCTCCGCTAAACATATTTCCCTACTCAAACAGCGCTATGGCGTTCTTCTGGAAGAAGCGCTATTAGACGAGATCATCAATACTGGAACTGTTTTATCGGTACCCAGAGATAATATCGTCATCGACATTGGAGACACGGTGGACATTTTGCCTTTGGTACTAGATGGTTCTATAAAAATCATGCGAGAGGACAAAGAGCATCAGGAACTACTCTTGTACTACCTTGAGTTTGGTGATACCTGTGCGATGACGCTGAACTGCTGCATGAAGCAAACGAAAAGCCCAATCAGGGCCACAGCAGAGCAGGACACACTTTTGCTTATCGTACCTGTTGCAAACATGGAAGTATGGATGGGGCGCTATCCTTCCTGGCGAGCCTACATTTTGGAGAGCTATAATATCCGCCTCAATGAGATGCTGGAATCCATTGATACGCTGGCATTTATGAATATGGAGGAGCGTCTCTTAAAATATTTACACGATAAAGCCTTGATCAATCAAACTACAGAACTGGAAGTAACGCACCAGGCGATTGCAGAAGATTTGCACACTTCGAGGGTTGTTGTTTCGCGTGTTTTGAAAAAGCTGGAAAAGGAAGGCGCATTTGTATTAAAACGCAATCGGATTGTGCTGGATTTGTCCAAGCTTTAAGGATGTAACTTACGTTACAGAACTTCTCTTCATAGCAGTCGTATTTGGCGCTAGTGCGGCAAGCACTAAGTCTGCAATCGCAAATAAACATCATAACGACCGGGTGCGCCCCCCTCTGTCAGCGCCTCACCACAATGCTTAAAGTGCTGACAGAGGTTAGCAACCTTAACAAAATTCCAGTTCTTGTTAACTATTATTTATGATTACAGAATGACGACCTAGAGCCTTTGGCTCTAGGCTAACACACCAAGTCTTATCTTTGTAAAAATTTCCATCATGACTGTTGAACAAATCTATACAGGTTGCCTGGCACAAGGCGCATATTATATCGAAAGCAAAGGCGAAGTCGCTATCATCGATCCTTTGCGTGAGGTGCAGCCTTATATTAATAAAGCAGAAGCAAACGGCGCAAAAATCAAGTACGTCTTCGAAACGCACTTTCACGCCGACTTTGTAAGTGGGCACGTTACCTTGGCAGAAAAAACAGGCGCAAATATCGTCTATGGCCCTTTGGCGAATCCTGGCTTTGATGCGATCATCGCAGAAGACGAGCAGATATTCCAACTGGGCGACATCCAGATCAAGGCGCTGCACACTCCCGGCCACACGATGGAGAGCACGACATATCTTTTGATCGATGAAGCAGGAAACAATCATGCGATCTTCTCTGGCGACACCTTGTTTCTAGGCGATGTAGGCCGCCCTGACCTCGCCCAAAAGGCGGCAGACATGACGCAAGAAGACCTCGCGGGCCTTCTCTATAACAGCCTTCGCACCAAGATTATGCCATTGGCAGATGACCTTACGGTATACCCTGCGCATGGCGCAGGTTCTGCCTGCGGCAAGAACATGATGAAGGAAACGGTCGACACCTTGGGCAATCAGAAAAAGGTGAATTATGCCCTGCGCGCAGATATGACGCGTGAGGAATTCATCCAGGAAGTAACCGATGGATTACTGCCTCCTCCCGCCTATTTTCCACTCAATGTAAAAATGAATAAGGAAGGCTACGAAAGCATTGACACGGTTCTTGAGAAAAGCAATAATGCGCTTTCGCCTGACGCCTTCGAAATCGCCGCCAATGAAACCGGGGCCATTGTCCTCGATCTGCGTCATGAAAATGACTTTATCAAGGGTTTTGTGCCGCGTTCTATCTTCATTGGCCTGGACGGAAGCTTCGCTCCGTGGGTGGGCGCGCTGATCAAGGATAACGCCCAACCTATGCTACTCGTGGTAGAAGAAGGCCGTCTGGAAGAAGCCGTTACGCGGCTTTCGCGCGTCGGATTTGACAATACAATCGGCTTCCTCAAAGGCGGCATCGAAGCCTGGAAGGCTGCTGGCAAAGAGCTTGATACGCTCACATCAATTCCAGCTACTGAACTGGCATCGGTCCTTCAGGCAAATCCTAAAGCGCCTGTGTTCGATGTGCGCAAGCCCGGCGAATTTGCGGCAGAGCATATCGATGGCGCAAAGCATACACCACTCAGCACAATCAATGATCATCTGGCTGTATTTCCTAAAGAGGAAACATTTTATGTGCATTGCCTCGGCGGCTATCGCTCTGTGATTGCAGCTTCTATCCTGAAGTCGCGTGGTTACCACAATCTTGTTGATGTAGCAGGCGGTTATCGAGCGATTCTGGAAGCGGATATCGCAGTGACCGATTTTGTGTGTCCGAGTACGCTGTAGAATAGTCTTGAAAGGCTTTCGATTACCCACACCTTTACTATCCGATTATAATTCCTTCTATTGCCAGGCCATAAATGACCTGGCAATAGTGGAAGATATTAGATGCTAAAGCTTCATGAATTTTGATTAATATCTACTCTTACACTGCCAAGACCTAAAAGATTATTCCCTCCTGGCAATAGTGTAAAATAGAGAAATCAAAGTCTGTAAAGTAACTTCTCGTGGCTTTAGCACTTATTATTACCACTATTTCTTGGTCTTTCAAGACCAAGCCCAAAGAAATGCGAGTAATCAAGACCAAGCCGGGAAAGCATGAAATAATAAGCCCTCGTTATGCACCGCGGCTTTTATCCTTTACTTTTAGCAAAAAATAATGCTATGAAACGCTGGCTAGGTCTCTTCTTTATCATTCTTGCAGGATACTCCTCATTTGCCCAGATCAATCGCCCCATAGGCATCAACCTAACGGGAATCGTGGACTGGTCTGAAGAATACGTTTTTGTGGATGTGATGAAGCAAAGTCGCAATTGGATCGCCCATGAGCAACGCTCTGGAGCACCTTGGTCGAGCGGCGTATCAATCCCCTTGCGACCCGACGGCTATCCCATCGAAATTCCTTATAACAATGGCGTTGATCCCGCACAAGGCATTCGTACGCTGATGTATTTCGGAGAGAATCTATGGGGCCATTATCCTGGAGGAAACTATCGTTTTATCGCCGCAGGTAGCGGCCAAATAAGCCTCTGGGGAGCCGTAAGAGGCACTTTTCAATGCCCACTTGATACGATCCTATTTGTAGATAGTAGCGCTGGCGGCATTGGCCTGGAGATCGACATCTCACTTATCCAGGACCCCGTTCGGGATATTCATGTTGTGATGCCAGGCTTTCACAACAACTTCGAAAATCAAATTTTCCACCCTGAGCTGATCGACTTTGTACAGGACTTTCAGGTGATCCGATTTATGGACTGGATGAAAACGAATAACAGTCCTGTCAGGACTTGGGCAGACCGAAATCATACGGATAATTTCACACAAACCACCAGCAACGGTGTCGCTTATGAATATATCATTGAGCTCTGCAATCGCACATACAGTAATCCCTGGATATGCATTCCGCATGAGGCAGACAGTATGTATATCGTCAATATGGCGAGGTTCCTACGTGACTCACTTGATCCTTGCCTCACGGCATATGTTGAATACAGCAACGAAGTCTGGAATGGAATTTTTGCCCAAAGTCAATACGCCGCTGCGCAAGGAGATACGCTTAACTACGGGGGGCAGCCCTGGGATCGAAGTTGGAAATACACCGCAAAGCGCTCGGCGGATATTTTCCAGATTTTTGAAAATGAATATACCAATCACGATCGCTTCATCAAGGTAATTCCTGCCTGGGCCGCCAACGATTGGGTAACGAATTACATCATAGATCGCTTTGAAGAACCGCTGTATAATCCGACGGGTGTCACAGCAGATGCCGTAGCCATCGCGCCATATTTTGGAGGAGGGTCACCCGATCGTATCGGTGCGGCAGGGCTTATGGCAAGTACCACTGTCTCTGACTTGGTTGATTCACTGGAGCTAAGTTTACTTGAAGCATACGCCTGGATGGACGCCTGCAAAGTCGTCGCCGACAATCACAACCTCGACCTTCTAGCCTATGAAGGCGGTCAGCACCTTGTGGCCTACGCGCCTTATCATAATGACACCTCCTTCGCGCGCAAGATTCTCGATGCGAATCGCGACCCACGCTTGCAGTCGATGTACTGTGAGTATTTTGAACACTGGTATGACACAACTCAGGCAGCGATGTTTTGCGCTTTTTCATCACATGGGGCTTATAGCAAATACGGCGCCTGGGGCATGAAGGAAAGCTACGCCGACACACTTGCCCCCAAGTACCTTGGCATGGTGAATTGCGTTTTTTCTCAAAACCAAATCGACCCACCGCTCGCGCTCGCTGACGTCGACACTGTTCTGGAAGATGGTTCGGCTTGTTTCGGTGTTTTGAGCAATGATTCAGAACCCAACAGCGACCCGATGATCCTTACGCGGCTGATTCGCCAGCCTGGATTTGGCTCTGCGACCATTCAAGACGATTCTATCTGTTATACGCCTATCAGAACCTATATCGGTTATGACACCATTGACTATGAAGTATGTGATGACGGCTGTCCAGCACAGTGCAGTCAGGCAAGACTGATTATCACGATAAAGCAAACAGGATCACCTTTGAGTGTTTTTGACAAAAACGACAACAGCACTAACGCGCATCAGGCTCATGTCTACCCCAATCCCTCGTCGGGCCAGGTCACCGTTGAGTTAGCATCTAGTCAAAAGGCTGACTTCAGGGCTTTTGATTGGACTGGAAAAAGAATTGCGCTAAACGCTACCCCTCATGGAGAACGAAAAACGACTCTCGTATTTGGACAATTCAAAGGGGTGCTCATTCTGGAAATAGCCACAGAGTATGGCGTGCAGTATAAGCGGATTGTGGTTTGGTAGGGAGTCACTGACTGTAGAGGAAATTCATGGATTTTCTCTACAGCAAATCAGTCTAAAAACACCATAGCCACCAATACATTATCAGCGCAGTTTCACCTCTTCTTCATCGGCGTATTCTACCGGTACTTTGAACTCGACTGAACCGAGTCCGACTTTAATATTGCCGACGAGCTTGTATTCGATGAGCTTCTTTTTGAAAATGTCATTCAAAGTAAGCTTAGCATCGCCGAACACTTCTTTGAGCGGGACATCAAATTCGAGTGGCAGGCGGAATTCTGCATTGCCAGACATGCTTGCGGACACGTTTTGCTTAACGCGTGTTACCTTTTTTTCATTGACAAAAACATCCAGATCGACCTCAGTCACATCCGCGCCAATCGCGTTAGGATTGAAGAAAACGGCATCGCCGGAAAGGGTGACAGTAAGTGGGCCCTTGAAGGAAACAGACTTGAAGTTTACCTTCTCCATCTTGCGAAATTCTGGCTTTTGAGGACCGTCACAGGCTGCTAGCAAGACAAGTAATCCGAGGCCGAGAATATAAAGCGTGCGTAGCATTAGTGGGTTTCTATTTTGAAGGTTTGGTAATCGCCGAGCAAATCGGCTATAGCCGAGCTAATCGAATTATGAGATTCGATATTCTTGACCAGTGCAGACTGCATTTCAAAAGCCTTTTGCTTGACATCGCGGTACTGGACTTTGTATGTGGCAAAATCGGCGCGCGCCTCCGCAGCACTTAGCTTATTACGCATAAGCCTCGTCTGAAATTCATTGAAGCTCGTTACCGTAGTCTTCAAATCGCCGTAGCTGGACTTATAGCTTTCGTGGATTTTTTCGCCTTCGCGAAGCACCTCGCGATAGCGATTGCGCAAGGTTAGCAATTCGGCTTTTTTAGACAAATCACTTTCATCAATTCGCGGCTCGACTTCAGCCAAATAGTCCTTATAAATAGGGACTGCCCGCTCAACATTACGCTTAACGAAAGCAAACTGCTGGCTTACTTCCTGCCACTTAGGTGAAAACATGTTCACCTCATTTAGCACGGCAAGATCAGCGCTGCCGCAACTGGCCAGCAAGCTTATCAAAGAGACAATAACGAGTAAAGAAATTCGCATATCAAATCGGAATAGGCTGCAAATATACGTTTTACCAATCCACATCTAAAGTGATGCGATAGATAATCACCACGCAGGGGCGCGTTGGAGATCAAACGAGCGTGGGGGGATGGATTGTGGCGTTGGGTTGTTGGCTCGTTTGCGGCTTTTTGGATACTTTTTCGCCGTGAAAAAGTATCAAGATCATATGATCAGGAAATGAAAAAAAACGCTCAATTAATAAGGAGTATCGCGACTCGTAAGGGAGTTTTGCAAAACTCCCTTACACCCTACCATACAAAACCAGTCGTGATAATCTCTAATATTAAAGATTACTAACCTCTGTCAGAGCTTTAACCACAATGTCTAAGCTCTGACAGAAGTAGTGCAACCGTTCATGATTACCTTTTTACAACACCACCAATTTCGCAAGCCCATGAAAGCTACCCTGTGCAATACGTACAAAATAGACTCCTGGAGCAAGCCCTTCAAGACGCAGACTCGTTTTCCAGTCAGCGCCGGGAGCGATATTTCCCGACTGATTTTGCAAGCTTCTTCCCTGGCTATCCATCAACTCAATCAGTAAAGGACCGGGCTTGCCTTGCACAACCAGATTGGCGAGACTACGCGCAGGATTAGGCAAAAGCGTCCAACGAATCGGTGCCACCCGCGGCTCTGGCTGAGGAACAATTTCGTCATTGGCAACAGAGACACCTGCGCCACTAAATTCCACCCAGTTCACACGCGCTACTTTTTGATTGTTTGTTGGGAGAAAAAGGAAATAGTAAATATCGGTTCCCGTCGGATCGACAAAGGAAACAGGCGTCGTTGTGACAAAGTCGCTATCGCTGCCTGTGGCAGGAAGATTTGTCGAGGCGACGAGTTGACCATTTTGCCCCAAAGCTCCTTTCCAAAGTTCCACCTTGCCTCCGCTACCCGAAAGGCGAAAATGAAAACTATTGATTTTGTACAAATTCAAAGGATCGATAGCAAACCAGGCGCTGTCCGCTTCAATGGCAATATCTTCGACACTGTGGTCATCGAGCGTGGGCACACGCGACACCCCTTTGGCGAAGGTGTAGTGTTCAGCCTGCTTTTGTTTGGGGTGGAGCAAATGGAGGGCAGAAGCCGTAAGGCGGCCACTGCCGCTCGGAGCGGTATCAGTATAGCTCGCCTCAAACAGCAAATAGAGTTCATCTTCATCCGTCACATGTCCCTCCGAGGAGGCTGAGAAAAAGCCATCACAATCGGTGAATGGCACTGAAGGGTGCGCATGCGCATCATGCCCGAGTAGAACCTGCCCAACAGCAGCAGCACAGTCGATACTTCCGTCACGCGTGCTACCATCTTCGCGATCCTGTACACTAAATCGAAAGTCTACCTGCTCCTGCCAACCAAACAGTCCGCCATGCACAGGAAGCTCAATCTGAACATCAGCCCGGCTATTTCCTACCGTAACAATAGACTCACTGATGCCTGTTTTTCCATCGGAATTTTCAACCTCTAGTCGAATCGTGTACACACCCGTTTGCATAAAACTATGACTAGGACTCACGCCCACTGCTGGCGCACTTCCATCACCAAAGTCCCAGCGATACGTCAGGGTCAGTTGATCGGGATCAAAGGACTGGCTGCCATCAAACTGAACAGCAAGCGGTGCATAGCCATTATCGGTGCTGGCGTTGATCATCGCTACGGGCGAACGCCCTTCCGGCGAATAGCGCAAGCGCGAAATGCGCGAGGTTGTACCGCCCCATTTATCAGATCGCCATTCCATAAGATAAAGCGCTCCATCCGGGCCTACTTTGAGATCCATCGGCCCAGCAAATTTGAGGCTATCGAGGAAAGGGCTGACCTTAACCACTGCGCCAGCAGAATCCAGCGTCACTTCCTTGATCCAGTTACGCGTCCAGTCCATGATAAAGAGCTTGTCATCATAATACGCTGGAAGCTTATTGGGATCCAAGATTGTAGAATCGTATTGGTAAAAAGCGCCCGCCATCGCCGTCACATTACCATTCCCCAATTCTGGCCAAGCGGGAGTAAATATTGTCTTCTGCATCCACATGGCTGCTGGCTGCGCAGGAGGGAGGCGTTTTTTGCCGGTATTATTGGGGGAATTGTTTGTCAAATTATTAGGATCAAACCAGTCTCCACTTACCTGAGTACCAAAATCATATTCCCGAAAAGGGTAGTTATCAGCTAGAATATAAGGCCAGCCATAGTTTCCGGCTTGACTCGCGACATTAAACTCGTCATGACCAATCGGACCACGCAAGCTATCATAGCTTACCGCATCGGGGCCGACGTCCCCCCAGGCCAACCAGCCGTTGGCTGGATTCACGCAAATCTTAAAAGGATTGCGCACGCCCATCATATAGATTTCGCCGAGCGTAGAATCCGTTGCAGGAAAGAGGTTTCCAGCCGGCAGGCTGTAGCCTCCACCGATCATCGTCGAAGGGCGGATGCGAAGAATTTTACCGCGGAGACTCGCCGTATTGGCGCTAGTGCGCTGCGCGTCATATAACGCATTACCTGGACGTTGGTCGATGGGATTATAGGGATTCTGAGTAGCCCCAAGACCATAATTAGTATTGTCTCCTGCTGCGATAAGAAGATTACCCGCCGGATCAAAAGCCAGACAACCTGCGGAGTGGATTTGCGCATCGCGATCAAAGTCATACTCGATAAGTATTTCTTCAGAAGTCTGGTCGACAGAATCACCGATTACGAGGAGGCGCGATACGCGCTGTTGCCCTACTCCAGGTCCCCAGGGATCAGTTCCGGTATAGGAATAGTGAATATAGAGATAAGGTGTAGTTGGAAAATCAGGCGCTAGGGCAAGTCCAAAAATACCATTTTCGAAGGGAAAATAGACGCGGTGATTCGGCCCTGTATTAGACCAGTCAAGCACCAATTTGCTTGTCTGATTTTGGGGGTTCCATTGGTAAACACGGCCTTTTTTTTCTGCATAAAAAACACGTCCATCTGCTGCCACATCTATTGCCATGCAGGCCTCAATATTATCGGCGAGGATGCTTTGGTCAAAGACCTTATAATCTGCAACGCGAGCGTCACCATCGATAGCTCCGCCTGCCCATTCGATGGCACCAAGCAGATGATCCTGGAAGTAGTTTTGCTCAAAATCGGCCTTGGCCGCTCCCAGCGTCGTAGCGAATATACGCCCTCGGCCATGCATGCGCGCCCAGCTTACAGGATGCTCTCCGCGGAGGCTACTACCTGGCAGTATGCGTGCACTTAGCAAGACATGTGATTGATATTCACGAGGCTCTTTTGTAAAATCATATAAGGCAGCTGACCAGTCATATCGATAAGGAAGGTCATGCGTTGCAGGATGAGCTTTGTCGGCATTGAGCAAGGTGGTGGTTTGGGCGGGAATCAAGCTCCCGGGCTGAGCACCAACGATGCTATCGAAAGCCGACCAACTCGCGCTGGAGAGCAGGCCCTCGTGAATCGCGACGAAGCCTCCACCTGCCTGAACAAAAGTCTCAACATCCTGACGCTGCGCAGCACTCAGGTCGTCACCGTTCCGGTTTAAGAAGAGGATAACCTGCGAATTTTGCAGGTTACTCATTTCCATACTGACAGGATTGCTACTGCTATCGACAGTAAATTGATGCGCTTGAGCGATATCTTTTAACGTTTCCCAGGCAGTGCTGTCGCGTGCTGAAAGCGGTGCAGCAGGAAGCCATACTTGAACGTCTATATTGTGAGCAAAAGCGGTAGAGAGGAGACAAATGAGCACAATCAATAGTGCTTTCCAGGAACGATTCATAGCTTAAATTTTGAGGCTGCAAATTTCCCCTTTTCTTTTTTAAATGGGAAATTCCAGCAAAGTAAAATGCCAACTTACACCATTGCGTGATACACTTTTGGTGGTTTATGCAACTAATTTGAATATACGATGCTCTACTAGGTCATCGGATTTATTTTTTTCGATTTATTTTATACAAAACGACAGCAAACTAAGGCTAGACAATATGGCACGACTCAAGATTGAAAACCTGAACAAAACCTACCCTAACGGTGTGCACGCGCTCAATGACGTAAGCATGGAAATATCCGAGGGCATGTTTGGCCTTCTTGGTCCAAATGGAGCAGGAAAATCCTCACTTATGCGCACACTTGCGACCTTACAGGAAGCAGACTCCGGCAGCGCCTTTCTCAATGATATTGACATCCTGAAGCAGCCCGGCGAACTCCGCAAGATGCTCGGATATCTCCCTCAGGAGTTCGGTGTGTATCCGCGCATTACAGCAACACAGTTGCTTGACCATCTGGCCATTCTAAAAGGAATTAACAACACGAAGGAACGAAAAGAACTTGTTGATTACTTACTAAACAAGGTAAATCTTTATGACGTCCGAAATAAGAACGTCAAAGGCTTTTCTGGTGGTATGAAACAGCGTGTGGGAATTGCACAAGCGCTGATCGGCAACCCACAGCTGATTATCGTGGATGAGCCTACAGCCGGACTTGATCCTGGCGAGCGTAATCGCTTTCACAACCTGCTAGCCGATGTGGCCAGTGAGGTAATCATTATCCTTTCGACGCACATTGTAGATGATGTACGCGAGCTGTGTAGCAATATGGCCATCATGAACGACGGCAAGTTAATCTACAAAGGAAGCCCCCAAACGGTACTCGACGAACTGCAAGGCCAGGTCTGGCAGAAGTCGATCGAGCGCAGCGAACTAGACCAGTACAAGGCCAGCTTCACGGTAATCTCTGATAAGATGGTGGCAGGAAAGCCGCTCATTCACGTACTGAGCAGTACAGATCCAGGCGAAGGTTTTTCCTCCGTGGAGCCGAATCTCGAAGACGTATTTTTCACCAAAATTAACGCTTCGAAAACGGTATGATGCTCACATTCTTTTCTTCCGAAATCAGACGGGCTTTCCGGAGTCCGATGCTGTATATCTTCTTTGTGCTGTTTGCGCTCATGTCTTTTGGGGCAGTAGCAAGTGACAATGTGGTCATTGGTGGTGCTGTAGGGAATGTCTATAAAAATTCCCCTTTTATTATATCGCAGTATACGCTCATCATGGGAATGATTGGGATACTCGTCGCAGCGGCATTTTTCAATAATGCGGCATTACGCGATTATAATAATCAGTTCAACGAAATCCTTTTTAGCTCCCCCATTTCAAAAGGCGCCTACTTCTTTGGGCGATTTTTTGGGGCATTAGTACTCGCTACCATTCCGATACTAGGAGTTTTTCTTGGGATAGTACTTGGTGGAATATTGGGGCCAATCCTTGGCTGGGTTGGCGCAGAGCGTATTGGACCTGTAATGTGGAGCAGTTTTGTCCAAAACTACTTTGTATTTGCCCTTCCTAATATGTTCATCGCTGGAGCAATCATTTTTGGCTGTGCCAATATTTGGCGGAGTACAATTATCTCCTTTGTGGCCGCACTTTCGATCATCGTGCTGTATTTAGTTTCAAATAGCCTCCTTTCAGATATAGAAAATGAGCAGTTAGCAGCGATGGTTGATATGCTCGGCCTGCGTAGCTTTAGCGTGCACGCGCGTTATTTTACGCCTGCAGAGAAAAACACGGTAACAAGCTTACTTTCTGGTCTTCTTATCAGCAACCGTCTTATTTGGCTGAGTATCGCATCAGGCGTTCTTGGACTAGCATTCTGGCGATTTTCGTTTAAAGAAAAAAGCAAAAAAGTTAAAAAGCAGAAGGTCATCATTCCCTCTACAGGTTCATCAGAGGCTTTTAAACTACCATCCGTGAAGCCTAGTTTCGGCGCTTCATCGCTTTGGGCGCAGTTTGTGAGCTTTTATAAAATGAACACGCTCAATATTGTCAAAAGTCCTGCCTTCATTATCCTGTCGATTTTTGCTTTTAAGCTGTTGTTTTTCTCCCTGGTACAAGGGTTCGAATATTTTGGACTGCAGTCCTTCCCGGTTACCTATAAAATGATTGATCGCATTGAGGGGTCAACGGACTTATTTATTCTGATTATTACGGTATTCTTTAGTGGCGAAATTGTTTGGCGAGATCGAGTAAGAAAAATTGACGGTGTTGTAGATGCCACCTCACACGGCTCATTTGTATCATTATTAGCGAAGACACTTTCGCTCGTCTCGCTTCCGATTATTTTGTACTTCCTATTTACCTTGATGAGTATTGTGTATCAATTACTCAATGGATATACACGTGTGGAGCTAGATGTTTATCTACTATCATTCTTCTATACAGGACTCCCAACGTACTTTACTTGGTCTGCTATCTTCATCCTGCTGCAAGTGCTGGTTAGTAATCGATATGTAGGGTATTTCCTTTCGGTGCTTGCGCTTATTGGATTGGGGATTCTTCTGAGTGCGTTTGATATCGGTACCAATATGCTCGATATCGGAGGAGGTCCAGGCATGACCTATTCCGACATGAATGGCTTTGGTCCTGGGCTTGAGGGCCGCATGTGGTTCAATGGGTACTGGATGCTATTTGGTGTACTGATGCTGTTTCTGGCTGGATTCCTTTGGCCGCGAGGCAACTCCAATCGCCTGGGTGAACGCTTTAAGGCGATGAAGACAAGCTTCAAAGGGAAGCCGGCACTCGCCTTTGCGATTACGCTTGCTGCCTGGCTGGGCGTCGCGAGTTTTGTCTACTACAACACGCAAGTGCTCAATACCTATCAAACAGGTGACGCTCAGGAAGAGGAGGCTGTAGCGTACGAAAATACTTACAAGCAATATCAAGGAATGCTGAAGCCGACGATTACGGATGTGAAGCATTACATCGATATTTTTCCTGCAAAACGCGACGTCTATGTAAAAGCAGATTTCGTAGTAAAAAATAAGCACGCCGTACCGATCAGTGAAATTCATTTTAATGTAAATCAAGACGTCCCCACTACGATCGATATTCCAGGAGCAACGCTGGATCTGGATGATACCAAGCTAGGGTACCGCATCTACAAACTCGCTCAGCCGCTACAACCTGATGCTAATCTTACGCTTCATGTCGAGACGGAATTTGTATCAAACGGCTTTGAAAATGGAACCCCCAATACGCGGATCATTCGCAATGGAACTTTTCTCACAAGTGGCAGCATGTTTCCATCAATGGGATATAATGAGGGCATTGAGCTTTCAGATAAAAATACCCGCAAAAAGTACGACCTGAAACCCAAGCGACGCATGCCAGCGCTTGCGATGGGGCCTTGTGCACGACAGTGCATGGTCAACTACCTTAGTGATGGCAATGCAGATTGGGTCAATATCGAAACCGTGATTTCTACTTCGGATGATCAAATCGCAATTGCTCCGGGCTCGCTTGTCAAAGAATGGAAAGAAGGTGATCGCAAGTACTTCAATTATGTCGTAGATCACCCATCGCAGTACTTCTGCAATTTTGTCTCGGCAGATTACGAAGTGCATCGCAAAACATGGAACGGCATCGATATCGAAATTTATCACGATAAAAAGCACACGGAGAATGTCGAGATGATGGCTGATGCGGTGGAGAAATCTTTTAAGTATTACACGAAGAACTTCGGCCCGTACTTCCACAAGCAGGCACGTATCATCGAGTTTCCTCGCTACTCGACATTCGCCCAGGCATTTCCAGGTACGATGCCGTACTCCGAGTCCTTTGGGTTTATCATTGACTTATCTGATACCACCCAAAACAATGTCATCGACGCTGTAATCGCTCATGAGATGGCACACCAGTGGTGGGCGCACCAGGAGATTCCTGCCAAGATGCAAGGCGGCACTATGCTCACGGAGAGCTTTAGTGAATATTCTTCGCTCATGGTCATGAAGCAAGAGAAAACGCCCCTTCAAATGAAGAACTTTCTGAAGTATGATTTCCGACGTTACTTACGTGGTCGAAGTGGCGAAATCGAAAAGGAAATGCCACTCAGTCAGGTGGAGAATCAAACGTATATCCACTATGGTAAAGGCTCAGTGATTCTCTATGCACTTCAGGATTACATCGGCGAGGACAGCGTCAATTTTGCGATGCGGGACTTTCTGGAGGAGTATCGCTACAAGCCGCCGCCCTACCCGAATTCGAATGACTTTATGCGCTATCTGGAGCCTCGCGTACCGGATTCACTACAGTATCTGATCGACGACTGGTTCCATACGATCACGCTCTATGATTTCCGTCTGAAGGAAAGTGAGTACACCGAACTCGCCAATGGAAAATATGAAGTGACCGTCGACCTGGAAGCGTACAAGATGCGTGCAGACAGCCTCGGTAATGAGGAGAAAGTCGGCATCAACGACTGGGTAGATATAGGCTTATATGCAGACCGAGGTGAAGACACGCTTTTGACGGTAAAACGCGTCAAGCTATCACAGCCTGAAACTCGTGTTTCCTTTGAGGTCGACCGCAAGCCTGCCAAGGCGGCTGTCGATCCGAAACGCTTGTTGATCGAGCGCGTTACGAAGGACAATGTGAAGTCGGTGAAAGGGAAGTAATCATGAACCATTAGTTATAAAAATCAACGCGCAGTGACATTGTAAAACAATGCACTGCGCGTTTTCTACAGGGATAACTAATTGAGAAGACTTAAGGCGTTATCATGACTTTCTGGCTAAAAGTCAGATTGTTATTTTCACTAATGCTAATAAGGTACAAGCCCTGCGGCAATCCTTGCAGAAAGCCAAGGCTATGACCTTTTTGGACAATATCCTTTCGTACTAATTTACCATCAAAAGTGCGGACGTTCATTTCGTAGTTCACGGCCGACTCCAATTGCTCACAACGTAGGCTTGCCTGAGGGCTCAATGGGTTAGGGAGCTTGCAATTCAGGGTTAAGTCAGGCGCAATGGAGGTTGAGGTATATGTATAATAATGACGGAATCCATGGTCGTTAGAGCTTCGATTAGCACCATATTCTAAATAGGAGGCGAGATCGCCCTGCGGCGTCTGCGTACTGATCTGGCGATTAACCTCTTCCCATGAGCCATCGATAAACGACTCGAATCTATTGGTCTGAGTAAGGCCGTCGGCGCTATACTCGTATGCATTTCGGATGCTCTCACTCCATGATGAAGTCGTACTTAAGTAATTATAAGTGGTCACCGTGCTGAGGCGCCTCTGACCATCATAGACGTAGACGGCTTTTGTCAGCGATTCAAAACCATTAGTCCTTTTATAATCTGTGATCTTTTCTGTCACATCACCCGCAGCGTTATAACGATAGCGTTCGATGCGCATTTTCACCCACGACTCGTCGGCAGACCATATATGTATTTCCGTCTCTTCGATATTGCCGTCTAGGTTATATATATAGATTTCCTTTTCACGAGGCGTAAGCTCTCCAGACTTCAGTCTTTCGATGGCCTTACTGGCTATAGCGCCATTGGAGTAATAGGTATACTGATCACGTTCGTGCATAAACCATTCGCGATCGCTGGTCCTCCAACTGGAGATAGCCTTACTGGCGATTTCGCCTTTGGCGGTATAGGTATATTCCGTTTTGGCACGATCCTGAAATATATCATCTTTTACCCCTTCCTGTTCCAATTCAGCAGTTACACGGTTTTGAGTATCGTGTCTGAAAAGCGTGCGGGAAACGGGACGATACGTGGGATCACTTTTGCTTGTTTGCGTGTAGTGAACCTTATAGGCTTGAGTCGTTTTGATACTGTCACCACAGATCCAATTCCAGTCTGGAAAACTAGGACTTCTATTGTGGTGAACGACACGGGTTACATCCGAAGCCGTGTTAGGATTATATACGCTTCGCACCATATAACCCCAACTTCCATCTTCCTGGAGGTCATTATAATGAAAGCTGGAATCGAGGTGAGCTGTACCCTGGCTCAAGCCTAATTGCGCCGCAGCGCATAACAAGATTAATAATGTGATTTTTGTCTTCATAACTAAATAATTTAATGATGAAATAATCGCAGAATCTGACGTGAAAAAAATCGTTAAACTCCATCGAGTTACACGGTTAAAGTCTATTTCGTTTCATCTTTTTTAGTCAAAAAATAGGCAAAAACACCCTGTAGGCCAATTATTCATCGAGCTGAGTTGCAGACTAGAATACCCAAAATTGCTACATAGATGAGTAGGAAAAGGGCGCGCTTCACCTAGAAAAACCTCTGTTTTTCCAATAAAACATTGAGCTGATCTATGTAAATTGCCTCCATGTCGCAGATCAAAAAAATCTTCATTTCCTATAGTCACGACAATGACGCTCACCGCGAAGCGGTCCTTCGACTCGCTACTCAACTGATGGAATGGGGAGGCCTCGATGTCATCCTGGACCAATGGGAAACTAGCCCCGAAGAGGGCTGGACGCTCTGGATGGAGAAGTCGATCCGCGATGCGGATTACTGCCTCGTGGTAAGCACCTCGCTCTACTATGAGAAGGTCATGCACGATATCAAGGAAGGTGGCGACGGTGCAAAATGGGAAGGTCGGATTATGCGAAATCTGCTGTATGGGTCTGGTAGCTCCAGCAAGAAATTCGTTCCGATTTTGCTCGGCAAGGCTAAGCCTCTGCACATCCTCACGGCCTTGCGCGATGCGACATACTATCGCGCTGATGAGACTGAAGATTTTGAGAAGCTATATCGCTATCTCACCGCCCAGCCCGCTTCTGTGCGACCACCTGTCAAGCCAGCAGTAAAGGAACTACCCAGCCAAAAGCCTGCGGTCAAACAACCCGAGTGGATCACTGAGTCGCTGCCGTTGCCCTGGGAGAAAAAGGACGACCCCAAGGCGCTTATTGCAAACGGAAAACTCGATGAGGCGATAAGCCTTATGCTCGAATCAGCCGAAGGCGATGAAGCAACTGATCTCATTATGCTTCAAGGGCAACTAAATTCGCTCAAAAAGAAAGAGAGAGCACAGATCATAGCAAACGATGATGCAACGCTTGAGCGCAACCAAATCGCCTACGCGGTTTTGGGAATGCTTACTGATGATGGACAATGAACAATTAGCAATGAATCATTATTCATCGTTCATCAAAATCACTCTCCATTTTTGATCTTCTCTAACATCTCCTTCGCGTAAGGATGATCGTTTTTAGCGGCTTGCTCGAACCAGCGCTTGGCTGCTGCGACGTCTTTCTCTACACCTTCGCCGTGATACAGCAAATAACCGACATTGGTCATGGCCTCCACAAAGCCCTGGCGTGCAGCAGCAAGGTGCAGCTTGTAGCACCTTGATTTATCTGCCTCTACGCCTTCGCCGGCATAATACATGCGCGCGAGTTCATATTGCGCATACATGTCTTTTTCCTTGGCGCAGTATGTTAAAATGCGAAAGGCCTTTTTCAAATCCTTTTCCACGCCCCAACCATTCTGAATCATGCGGGCAACATTCACCATCGCAACGACTTCCATTTGCGAAGCGGCCTTATCAAACCAATAGTAGGCTTTTTCATAATCCTGCTCCACATCTTCCCCGATCATGTACAAGGTACCTAGCGCATTCTGCGCGGAACTGCTACCTAGCGTAGCCGCTTTTGTGTACCAGCTTACTGCTTTGTCGATATCCTTTGGGGTTCCTCTTCCGGCTTCATAGCACTCGCCCAGATTTGACATTCCGTACTGGTCATCAGCCTCAGCCGCCTGGGTGTAGAGCGCAAAAGCTTTTTCAAGATCGACCTGAACGCCAAGCCCTTTTTCATACATATCACCCAGGTTGTTCTTTGCGCGGGCATTGCCGTTTTCTGCTGCTTTTTCGTACCAAAATTTTGCCTTCTCAAAGTCAACCGTAGCTCCTAATCCATTTTTATAGAGATAAGCCAAACTAAACTGCCCGAAGTTATATCCTTGCTTGGCGGCGCGTTCATACAAGCTGCGCGCCTGAGCATAATCTTGTGTTACGCCTATTCCTTTTTCATAAAAAAATCCCAGGTAATGTTCTCCAATAGGATCATTTGCCTCAGCGGCTTTTGTCACCCATGCTACGGCTTCTGTGAGCTTTTTTTCTCTGTATAAACAAAAACCATATCTCCCTTGCTGCTGCGGACTCAGTGCGTCTTCATGCTGAGCATATATCGCTAATGCAAGCGCCGTTTTCTTAGCGTTGAATAATGAATCAGCTTCTGAAAGGGTGGAATACTGGGCCTGAAGTGAGGTGAAGTTCAGGATGCATAAGGTGCAGAAAAGCAGGCTGATGGTTTTCATTTTTGGTGGGTGGTTGGATGAATTTATTCTGCAATTGTCATTTGTCAATCTGCAATCGCTAATCAATTTCTCAAAAACGCGTTTTTATTAAAAAAATTCGAGATGGATTTCAAATTGCAGATTAGCGATTTACGATTACAGATTTAGCTCCTTCGTCGCTAGTCCCACTGCTTGCCCATACCTACTCCCTGGATACCACTTTTCTTAATCAGAATCAGTTTTTGTTTGTACAAAGAGCCAACGGCTTTTTTGAAGAGTTTTTTGCTGATTCCAAATTCTCTGCGAATAGCATCGGGATCGCTTTTATCATTGAAAGGCAGAAAGCCACCATTTTCCTGGAGTTTGTCCAAAAGCTTCTTCGCATTGGGCTCGATGCTGTCTACGCCAATAGGGAATAGACTTACGTCGACCTTACCATCTTCACGTAGAGGCTTGATATAGCCCTTGAGCTCCTGGCCGATAGCAAGCCTATTGGGGCTTTCGCTATTATATACCAAGCCACCAAATCGCTTATTGATCACCACCTTGTAACCAAGGTCGGTTTTGGCATACACCATAAGATCTACTTCCTGCGTCACGCGGAGATTATCGCCAGGATTACGGTCGAGGTACTTGTCGATTTTGGTGGTGCCTACAAGGCGGTCGGTAACCTCGTCGAGGTACATATGAACGACGACGGATCGGTTAAGCCGTAGGCGCTCGGCCTGATTGCTAAAGGGGATAAATAATTCCTTCGAAACTCCCCAATCGCAGAATGCGCCTATATTATTGACATCATGAACGTTCAGAATAGCAAATTCACCCACAGTAAGTAAGGCCTTCTCGGTAGTCGCGATAAGCCGATCTTCGGAGTCAGTATATACGAGCACCTCAATTTTATCTTCTATAAAGTGATCATCTGCAATGTAAGCCCGAGGCATCAGAACCTCGTTTTCGTCTTCATCCTCAAGATAAAGGCCTTGCGGCATTTCGCGTGCTATAGTAAGGGTTTGATATTCGCCGATTTGAAGCATGTTTTTGGCTATTGACTATTGGCTGCTGGCTGTATGATTTAAAGAACACAAAAATAGGTGTAATAATCTAGGGAAGCTAAAAGCCAATCGTTAACAGCCAAAAGCCAGTCTAGCTTTTATGAAACGGCTTATTGTCCCGACGCGCTCGCGTAACCTGCATCACATTCGTAATAGCCTCAAGTCGCTCTACAAGATTGTCCAGGCCTGTATCACTGTTCACAAATACACTAAAAATTCCCTCAAACATACGGCCCTGCGTTTCGATCTGGACCTTGGAGATATTGAGATTAGCTTTGTTTGTTATGATGTCAATAAGCTCAGCGAGCATGCCTTGTTTATCGAAGCCGACTACTTTGATAGAAGCGAGAAAATCGAAATCTCCTTGCCCTTCGGCCCATTGAACTCGAACGATATTTCCGCCAAAATTGGCCATCAGTCGCATCGCCGTAGGGCATGATGTACGATGGATCTCCATCACATCATTGCGCAGCATGCCGATGATACCCACGCCCGATACGGGCTCACAGCAGCGTGCCAGTTCGGTGCGCTTGATATTGATACCTTCGGGCAGTACGAGTGCGTCAGGATCCACTCCAAACGCCTTGAAGCGTTCTTCGCGTTGCTTGAGCTTTTCCTCCCAATGCTCCACCACACTTTCGCTCAGCTCTTTTCCTTCTCTTTTGAGTTGGATAAATTCTGCAATTTGACTCACATCCACCTTTTTTCTACTCAAATCCACCCACAAATCTTCCAAGGTAGGATACATCAAATAAGCCAACAGCTCGCGCACATACGGATGCTCAAGGTCGACACCCAGCTTTTCGGCACGGTGAAGAAAAATCTCCTTCCCTTGCTCCAAATGTCGCTGTCGCTCTGCTCGCAAGGTGCGTCGGATATAATCCTGCGCTCTGCTCGTCGTGGCAAATGCCAGCCAATTTTCTGCGACTTGCGGCTCCTCAGAAGTAATGACTTCCACGTGATCACCTGGATTAAGGATATGATCCAGCGTTACAATTTTATTATTGACTTTGCCACCGATCGCATTGGTTCCTATCTGGCTATGAATCTTAAAAGCGAAGTCTATGACTGTAGCATTTTTGGGAAGGCGCGTAAGCTCACCTTTGGGTGTAAATACATATACATTCTTAGGCTGCAGGCCTTCCCTAAATTGCTTCACTGCGTCAAACGCGCTCAGCTCAGGATCGACCAGCGTTTCTCTTACTTCGTGTATCCAGGTAGCGAGCGGCTCTTCAAAACTCTCATCGCCATCTTTGTATTTCCAGTGCGCCGCCATCCCCCGCTCCGCTTCGCGGTGCATCCGCTCCGAGCGAATCTGCACCTCAACCCATCGCTTGCCTGGTCCTTTTACGGTTACGTGCAAGCCTTCATATCCATTCTCTTTTGGGAAGGATATCCAGTCGCGGGTACGGATAGGATTGGGAGAATATTTTTGTGTAATCGCAGTAAAAACACCCCAACAAGCCTTTTGCTCTAACAATACAGGATCCTCGCTACGTTTTGCTTTGCGAACTTTGATGATGATACGCACCGCAAACAAGTCATATACTTTTTCAAAAGGGACTTGTTGCCGCACCATTTTATTGTGGATAGAAGCGACCGTTTTGAAGCGACTTTCGATCTCTGTGCGATCTTCTAGCTTCTTTGTAAGCTTCTGGATGTCTTTCACAAAATCCTTGATGGAGCCCGCTTCTACTTTCTTATAATCTTCCAGCTTTTCATTGATCTCGGCGTAAACGACTGGCTGACTGTGAAAGAAGGCCAAGTCCTCCAACTCTGACTTGATATGGTACAAGCCGATACGGTTGGCGACGGGTGCATACAGGTATAAAGTCTCCGCAGCGATTTTTTGCTTCTTCTCCTCTTTCATGGAACCGAGGGTTCGCATATTGTGCAGGCGGTCGGCAATTTTTACAAGAATGACCCGAATATCATTGGAGATGGTGAGCAGGATGCGGCGGAAATTTTCTGCCTGCGCAGAAATTTGCTCTTCGAGAATGGTCGCACCTTTCACCTTCGTGAGGCCATCAATAATATACCGACACTGTGGGCCGAAGTGATATTCGATATTTTCAAGCGTAATATCAGTGTCTTCCACCGTGTCATGAAGCAACGCGCAGATGATCGTATCGGGGTCATCGAGACCCATTTCTTCCACCAAAATACGCGCTACAGCAAGCGGATGCAAAATATATGGCTCACCACTTTTACGTACTGTAGGGGCATGCGCTTCCGCCGCAATATCGAAGGCTTTTCGTATCCTACTGCGTTGTTTCCACGATTTTGACTTATTGAGAAGCACCTTATATGTCCGGGTTACTTCTCGTTTATATTCATCATTTTTCTCCCAACTGTAGGCCATGTTTTTATTTTTAAAAAATTACATGCAGATTTGCGTCGATTTTAGCGGGTGTGGCGGAATTGGTAGACGCGCTAGATTTAGGATCTAGTGCCGCAAGGCGTGGGGGTTCGAGTCCCTCCACCCGCACTAATCAGGAACGCAGAGTGCAGAGTAGAGAATTAAAAGTTTAGAAGAATTTACACATCGTGTAACACCAACTTCTTAGCTTTCTACTCTGCACTCTTCCTGCTTTACACACATCAAATTTCCGAAACTACTGTGAAGATCACAATGGAAAAAAAGGATGCGCTGAATGCCGTCCTAAATGTACACGTTACGCCTGAGGATTATCGCGATCAGGTAAACGAAGAGGTAAAAAAGTACGCTAAGAAGGCAAGCCTCCCAGGCTTCCGCCCAGGTAAGGTACCTAAAGGAATGGTGCGCAAGATGCTAGGCCTTGGTGTCGTGATGGAGGAAGTGAGCAAAGTCGTCTCAAAGAGTATTTCAGAGCATATCCGTGATGAAAAACTCAACGTACTCGGCGATCCTATGCCAGTAGCCTTGAAAGAGGAAGAAGACTTTGACCTCGACTGCACAAAAGATATTGATTTTGCATTCGAACTAGGTATTGCACCTGAGTTTGATCTTAATCTTGAATTCTCTAAGCCTGTTCCGGCTTATAAGGTAGAAGTTGATGATGCTATTATTGAGAAAGAGCTAAACGATCAGCGTGATCGCCACGGCGAGCTCATCTATCCTGAAACCGTAGAAGAAGGTGATATCGTTTTTGGTAAAATCGCTATCAAAGATGCTGAAGCACCTGCTGAAGGCGAAGAGCCTGAAGGCAAGCTTGTTGTCATCAATGAAAAACGTTTCACAGAAGAGATTGACACCAAGAAGGTCTTTAAGCCTTTCCTTGGTAAAAAAGTAGAAGACGTCATCAAATTTGACCTCAAGATATTTGGCAGTCAAGAGCAAGCACGTCAGTCGCTGATGCTTGACGAAGACGAATTTGAAAAATACGCTGACCAAAAGCTGAATTTCGAAGTTCGTCGTATCTCGCGTACTGGCTTGGCAGAAATGAATGAAGCATTTTTTGAAAAAATGATGCCAGGTGAGGAAATCAAGGATGAAGCTGAGCTTCGCGCCAAGCTATCCGACAAACTCAAAACTGACCTCGACCGCGCAGCTACTTATCGTACACGTGACGATATACGCAAGGCTCTCATGGAGAATCATACTATTGAGCTTCCTGATGAATTCCTTAAGCGCTGGATGCTACGTGAATACGAGCAGGTAAACGAAGAAAATGTCGACACTGAATATCCACAAATGGCCGAAGGTGTACGTTGGTCGCTCATCGTAGAGCGCATCCAGAAAGCACACCCTGAGACTGAGGTAAAATCAGAAGACGTTGAGGAGGAAGTAACCAAAGCAATCGCCGAAATGCTCGGAGAAACGCCTGATCCAGAGATGGAAGCACGCTACAAGGAGCACATCATGGGTAACCAGGAGATGGTAAAGAATTACTACTCTCGCGTACTGAATGATCGTCTATTCGGTGTTTTGGAAGAAAAAATCAAAACGAAAGCAAAGAAAATCACAGCTTCAGCTTTTATCGAAGAGCAGAATAAGCAGTAGGTTTTTTGGCAAAAATATAAAGCGCTTCCAGGGATTCTCTGGGAGCGCTTTTTTTTGATGCAAGGCCTTGAAAGACCTTGCAATAGTGATAGCTGTTAGTGGCTAAAGCCAGAGAATACAGAATGCAAGGCCTTGAAAGAACCTTGCAATAGTGGTAGGAATAAGGGCTAAAGCCACGAGAATACAGAATGCAAGGTCTTGAAAGACCTTGCAATAGTGATAATAATGAGTGGCTAAAGCCACGAGAATGTTTTCTAAGCTTAGGGCTTCAGCCCTTATGTCTTCCATTATTGCCAGGGGCCAAAAGCTAGTAGCCAGAAGCCTTCTTTTACTGCCTATAATTCAGCTTATACTCCGCAAAAATAATCTCTTCGCTATTGTGCGTGATGGTAAAAGCGATGCGGTTGTTTTCGATGTGTGCCTGCGGATTATAGATCGGGTCGATCTCCTTGCGCTCATTGATAATTCGCTCGTTGATATCATCCTCTGCGAGGTAGATTCCGGTGAGGAATTCGTCGAGCGCCACGCTTGAGTTCAGCAGCGCTTTCAACACTTTTGGGGGAATACTCAGGGCAAGCTCATTGATCATGACGCGCGCATCTTCAGGATGATAGTAGTCTGATATATCGCGGCGTTTGAATGAAAAGTCGGGCAATACGCTTTTTACAAGTCGCTTAAGACGGTTGAGTTCAGCCATGGGTTTGTGTTTTTTGTTGGGGTAAAAATAGGGAAAAAGGAGCATTCTTTGGCAATGCGCAAACACCTTCTTCCTACTCCTTCCCAAATCTCAACTTATCCCAACCTGGTTGCACTTTCATTTCTGTGTAACCACCCGTAATATCGGCAATACGAACAGTTGCTTGTGCTTTAGGAAGGTTCTTTTTATGAATCGTGGATTTTGCAAAATAAGGGTATCCAGGGCCCACACGAAGACCACGGCCTAAAAAACTAGGTGTTAAATCTTCCCTCGCGACAAATCCACCTACCCAATAGCTTACAGAATCACCTTCTTGCTCCAAAGATGCGGGAAAGCTGATGACAATTTTATGTTGGTCTAGCCTAGTAAGAACGTCATCCCAAAAACGCTTGCGTGCAGTCGTGAGGAGTTGATATTCCCAATCAAGGTGTTCTAAAAAAGGATCATCGTTTGATGGTATTTCCGCATTCACAGCGATACTCGTATCATCAAAAGCAACTAACGTTTTGAGGATTTGAGTTTTTATTAATTCAATATCAGATAACTCATAATTTCTAGGATCCAAGTATTGCATCCTATGGGTTATTGATTCCAATTCGAACACTTCTTCACTAAAAGTTTGTATCCCACCGCTTTCAATCATCCTTATAGACTCATCTTTCAACGCTTTTCCTTCTTGTGCTGCCTGACGTTGCAATAAGCCTATTGCGTGATAGCTTTGCTGGGAGACAAGACCTTGACTATCAGACTTTTG
>JBGCFB010000175.1:0-5310 GCA_045106685.1 Bacteroidia bacterium
ACGGCGATGTGGAGCCTAAGATGGACAATGTTCAAGGAGCAGTCGATAATATCGTTTCGGGCCTTATTGAAGATTGTTCTGGAAATATAACGCCATTCAGAACAGGTGGCGAATCGGCCAATCCTACAGCGAATGATGCACAGGTGTATCCAACGCATGTGAGCGATGCATCTTTCGCTACTGTCGCTTTTGATGCATTAGAAAGCGGCTTTTACACCTTATCTGTTTATGATCTTACTGGAAAACGTGTATATGAACAAACATCTTCATTAAATGAAGGAAAGCAGCGCATCAAGGTTTCTGCGGCAGTTTTCGCAACAGGAATCAATATCGTACGCTTAGTAGATACAAATGGTAAAACCATCCTCGCTTCTCGCGTAGTGAAGGACTAGAAGGCTTAGGTTATGTTATCTTGAGAGAAAACCGGAAGGTCAGGGTGGGAGCACCTCGGCTTTCTGGTTTGTCTTTTAATTACTCCTCAATGACTCTACCGGATCTTTACCAGCGGCTTGCTGTGCGGGATAAATTCCAAAGACGAGGCCGATAAGCACAGCCACAGCAAAGGAAAGAATGACGGACCAGGACGAAATTTCCGTAGGTATCCCTGCAAATCTATCGATGACGAGGCACAGACCTACCCCAAGGGCGATTCCGATGACGCCACCGCTCACACTTATGGCGACGGCTTCTCCCATAAACTGAAGGATGATATCTTTCGGTGTAGCGCCGATCGAAAGACGCAGACCGATCTCGCGGATGCGTTCCAGCACCGATGCAAGCATGATATTCATAATGCCGATTCCACCTACGATCAGGGAAATCGATGCAATCGCACCCAACACAAGGTTAAGCAGATCGCGAGTTCGTTGTTCTTGTTTCAAAAGGGTTTCCGGCACGACGATTTCAAAATCGACAACGCCGTTGTGGCGACGCGAAAGCATTCTACTGATGATTTCTGCAAGGGTAGGTGAATAGCGATTATCGTCTACCTGAACGACGACCTTATCCAGTTGGTGGTAATTGGGAGGTCGCGTATTTGAATCCTTTACTTCATCATCTCCTTCTTCGGAGGCCGCTTTTTCAATATCGCGCAAGGTAACGAGCGAACGATTGCGAAAGCGCAACAAAACGGTCGATATCGGCGCGTACACATCAAGGTCAAAGTTCCTGATGCCCAATTTATCACGTGTGGAAGCCGAGACATTGCGAGGCTTAAGCACCCCCACCACTGTCAGCCATAGATTGCCACATTTTATCTGCTTACCTATCGGTTCTTCTGTTGCAAAAAAGCGACTCTTTACGCCTTGTCCAATCACACAAACAGGACGACGATTAGATAACTGCTCTTCTGAAAAAGACTCTCCTTCAGCAAAACTAAATGAGCTGGTTTCAAAGTACTCCTGCCCTACTCCAACCAGCTTGACACTGCGCTTTCGCGCATCGCGAATAGCGGTTGTTTCCAGTTCAACTTCTGGACTTACTTTTCTCACAAATGGTAGCGCTGACAAGGCCTGAACGTCGAGCATCGTAAGGCCCGGCGTAAAGCGCTTTGCTTCAATAACATCTTCCTCTTCAGCACCGACTTCACCTTCTTCCTGCTCAATCACAGGCTTAATAATCACGTTATTGGCACCGAGGGCCTGCATTTGTTCCAGTATCTCTTGCTTCGCTCCTTTACCTATGCCAAGCATAGCGATTACAGAAGCTACGCCAAAAATGATTCCAAGCGAGGTCAGTAAAGCCCTTAGCTTATTTTGCCCAATTGCCTCGATGGCAATTTCAAAATTGTATAAATAACCTCGCATTAGTTTTTGCTTGCTGTGGTGGGAGAAACTGCGCCAAGGCCAAGGTAATTCCATTTCAAGCCGCTCGTATCAGCAGGCATGGTAATCATCAGGCGATCTTCCTTGCTGACGCCTTTCTTGACGACAGCCTCATTTTCATTCATCAGGCTTACTTCGATTTCCTGACGAACAAGGCCATTATCTCTTTTCACAAAAACGTAACTCACACTGTCCATGGCGTGCAAGCACTCAAGCGGGATGTATAGTGCCTGATCTTCCTTCGCTACCAAAATCTGGTTACTGGTGGTCATGGCAGGTCGCAAGGTCGTATCCTGTTCGTTCACAGAGATCAACACCTCAAATACTTTAGAGTCTGAATTGGGGCGCTGCTCGCCGATGTTGGCGACTTCTTCAACAACGCCTGTAAGCTGCTTGCCAGCCATCGCGTCGAGGCCGAGTGTCACTTTCTGACCAGCTTTCAGCTTCTGAATATCGACTTCGTTGACATAGGTAGAGGACTGCATCTCGCTCAGGTCAGGCAAGGTGGCCACCACGGGATTCCACATTTGTACGATGCTTCCTTCTTTGACTTTGCGGCCATTCCAGTCGCGGTTATAGATGACCATACCGTCGGCGGGAGCCTTTACGGTAAATTTCTCCAACATCCCCACATATTCATTGAAGGTGTTTTTGTTTTTGGTCAATTCAATTTCTTTGGTTTTCACCTTGGCGATAGCCTGCGCAACCTGCTTTTGATAATTAGAAAGTGCCTGAACATGTGAGCGTTCGGCCTTTTCGTATGTAAGCCTCACCCGTTGCTGAGTAGCAGGAGCCTCAAATTTACTTTGCTCCAGTTCTGCAAGATTTTCTTGCATTTCAAACTTGAGGTTTACGATCTCATTTCGTGCTTTAGAGAGCTCAAGTGCGGTATCCAGCTTTACTGTTGTAAACTCCGACTCAGCAGTTTCCACCGCAAGTTGCACTTCCTGGAGTTTGGTTTTGAGTTCGCTCTGGTCTAATTGGGCTACATAATCGCCTTCTTTCACCGTGGTACCTTCAGGAACCATTTGGTTGATTTTCACTTGCCAGATATTGGCACGACGAGCCTCTCGAGGGCCATATATTTTGGTGCTTTTCTTTGCTTTCAACTCACCTGTAGTGGTGACGACGACTTCAAAGGGGCCGAGTTTAGGGGTTACAAAAATATCAGTAGTAGCGGCAGGTTTGGAGGAGAACCACCAAAATGCAAGGGCGGCAAGTATTACTATGGCTACAAGTATTCCTATACGTGAGGGCTTCATAATGAGTGATAATTCAGTTTTGGTTTAGATAAAGATGCCGAAAAATCCAGAAGGATGCATCAACGGCGGAGCTTTCGAACAAGTACATAGCTGATCAAAAGAAAAACAAAGGCTGCTATAAAAAATATCCAATTCAGATTCGCTTGTTGAGCCTTCTGATCCGCGGATTTTCCCGCCTCGTTTAACTGGTCATCGAGGCTTAGGTTTGTAGCAAAACGAAGGTTATTCAATAATGTATCTGCAAAGGCAATATGTGGGGCTTCCTCAGGTCCCATATACCAATATTGCAAGGCGTAAACCTGTTGGTTCACAAGCCAAAACCAGCAGCGACGGTAGTCAGTTTGTGTTTCGGGATCGGCGCGTGGGTCGAGCTTGGCGCCGAAAGGTTGTGGCGGTTTGGGGTAGGTATAGGAAAAATGCAGAAAGCGTGTTTTCAAACCTGCAATCGTCGTATCGTACATATTGATCGACTCGCCATTTATTTCTGCTAAAAAGCCCTGGCACATACCGTCATAATGCTCAGAAAGTGCACGCGGGTTAGGCACGGGCTGCTCTATGGGAATTTTTGATAATAACACCACCATCGAATCCATATTCAGTAATACTGACGCATATCCGGCAGTATCCGTGACCTCAGGCTCCATCGGTAATGCTATTCCGATCACGCTATCCACTTGGGTGTATGCCTGCCAGGTTTGGGCTTGGAGGGAGGTGATGAGGAGGGCTAGGAATAATGTGATTCTCATGGTCTAATTAACTATTCAGTATGCAACTTCCGGAATTAACTTCAATAATCTAAAATCACTCCTCATCAATCTGCAATCCATTCAAACAAATTGCAGAGTGGAAATTGCAAAATAGTGATTGTAGATATCAGGGAAAGCCTACTGGAGATACGACAACAGATTATTATAAAAACTTCATGCTGGGCTGGATTTCGGCAAGCGGGGGCGGGATTGTGGGTAATCCAGCCCTAAGTCGCAGGCCGTAGGCTGGGATTACCTTCAATAATCTAGAATCACTCCTCATCAATCTGTAATCCATTCAAACAAATTGCAGATTGGAAATTGTAAAATAGTGATTGTGGATGTGGTAAATTTACAGGAAGTTTTCGGCTACTTTTGCAAATATGAACATCTGGGATCACAGTAGAATATCAGTTCGCAAATTTGGAGGAAAAGAACGTGACTATTTCCCTATTCATAAATTTATTGACAGTAGTAAGTTATTTTATTTTCATGCAAAGCACAGGCTCTTACTTCATCATTTATGGGGAATTGAACTCTGCATTCTCAAATTTGGGGATTTGGTTTCTCTAGATTCTGGTCGTCAAATACTGGTCAGAGATATTGCAGCAGAGCATATAAAAGAAGACCTTTTAGGCAGAGTACCTTCTATTTCAGATTGGCTCACTGGTAATGAAACCGATTTAATAAGTGATGATGAGATACCTGAAATAGAAGATAAAAATTTAAATTACTTCATCAACCAACCGCTACTCAAATCAAATCTAAAGTCCTCACTATTAATCACTTATAGTGACTTTGGGGTTTATTTGGCAAATGAATTTCTTGGAAAAGAATTAGCAATAGAACTGCATAAAACTCTTCCGAACAGAAAGCCTGTCAGTTACTATCTTCAAAAATTCCAATTCACCGAAAAATGGCAGTTCAGCCCCGACCCTAAAGAACTAGCCTGGCTAAAAGAACAGAACCATGAACATTAATCTCAAAGAACATACTTTAAGCCTTTTACAATCAGGCAAAAAATTAGCAGCATCCTGGAGCTGCGGGGGCGACGAAGCCCATATCAAAATGAGCATGGATGGTGAAGAACTTCCTCATACAGATTCATTTGCAGAGGAAATGAGTATGTATCTTTTAAATAGACTTTCATTGCCTGATGCTGGTGAATTTAGCATGGAAGGAGACGGCAATTTTATTTTAGAAAAGGGGCAAATATACATCGACTGTGAATCCTGGAATCTGGGACACGAAGACTATGAAAAAGATAAATGGGTTGAAACTGAAGATCTTGATCGTGAATATTCCGGACGGTTTGAGCTTTTTAAAGAAGAAGGTAAAAAATCAAACGGGCGTTTATTCTAAGTAGTTCAATAAATGCTGGGCTGGATTTCGGCAAGCGGGCTGGGGTTGTGGGTAATCCAGCCCCAAGCAAGTATACCGTAGGCTGGGATACCCGCAGGCCGACTTTTCCCTTCCCAC
>JBGCFB010000176.1:0-2610 GCA_045106685.1 Bacteroidia bacterium
GCATGTGAGTGGTTACTATTCTTTAGCCAAAACAAGACGCCTTCCTCAAACACGCTATGTAGAGCCATTGGGCTATGATGTGCGTCCTGAGACAGTAGAAATCAATGTTTCAAACAAATCTGGCGGAAGCTGCCCTCCCAAAAGCCATACCCATAACTTTAATGTATGGGATCCATTGAGATTAGGTTGTTCAAATGAAGCAGACCCTAATACAAATTATAGCCTAACTCAGCCTAACTACTCTATTGTGCCTTGGCACTACAAGCATAGCCGCGTACGCGTTTTCAATGCATGGAACCATAGCCAAGGTGATAATATCACAATCGGCATGATTGATAGTGGAACAAGTCCTCACCAGGCAAACCTCAACGGCCAATTTGCTACCGGATGGTCGACTGGGCGTAGTATCACTCGCGTGGGCAAGTTCAACCCTTGGTATCCTATTCCTTTCACACGTCCAGACGGACCTAATGATAATTGTGGTCACGGCACCTTGATGGCAGGTTGCGCTGCTGCCCCGCGTAACGGATACAGCACAGTCGGTGTGGCGTATAAAGCGAATCTTGTTGCAGTACGTGGAGCAGATGACGTATTCTTAAATAGCACACAAGAGCGCAAAGGAGTTTTTGAATCTTTTGTATACCTCGGTAATCGCAGTGATGTAAAAATCATCTCAATGTCGATGGGATATCCTTGGTTCTGGGTTCAGACACTTGCTGATGGTGTAAACTTCGCATACGGAAAGCAAAAGTTAATATTCTGTGCTGCGGGTACTTCGACTGGTCTTACAAATTGGACAGGGACAATATTTCCGGCTCGTATGAGTAACAAAGTGTATGCTGTAACAGGTGTAAAAGATGTTTGGCCTACGATTAAAAAGCGATGTAAAGTGTGCCATGCTGGCGGCCATGTTGACTTCGTCGTACCTATGCAGAAAGACAAGAACAGATACGGTTTTTCTACAGACTGCGAAAAGACCAACTCGCTTATGATGGAAGGAAACTCTCCTGCCCGTGTAGGTGGTTCTTCGATCGCCACAGCAACCATGGCTGGAATCACCGCTTTAGTATGGGCAAAAAATCCTTCCATGTCACGGACCTCCGTTGTGAATATTCTCAAAAACGCAGCAGATTATTATCCGAACGATCATCCGGACTTTGGATGGGGAGTGGTAAATGCCGAAGCTGCGGTACTCGCTGCCGCACCAGCGCCTGCACCTATGCGTGTCACGATCAACGGTCCTACTTCTATCCAGTCAAGCGGATACTATACATGGACAGCAAGCACAACAAATGCTCCTTCAGCTCCGAGCTATAACTGGAGTCGCCTCGTAACGAATCCAGGCATGGGTTACATTTCATCATGTAATGGAACTGGCAACTCATACGGATGTTATGTGACAGTATTTGGAACAGGATGGGGAAGCTTTGCCAAGATCAATGTATCAGCTACAGCTTCAGGGCAAACCAAAACTGCGGTGAAGAATCTTACCCGATAGGTAGATACAGCCTCTCTGATATTTTAGAAAACCCGGCCATTGTGCCGGGTTTTCTATTTTTACTAAATTGGGCTAATGGGGCTTTTTTTCTGAAACTTTCAACATAAAACCTGGAGCTCAATATGTTAGAATACTTTTCCAATATGCCTACCCAGCACCGCACCATACTATTGGTAGGCGGGCTTGCATTATTCTGGACTATTGAGGCCATTTTGCCGCTTTTTCATTTCAAATACAACAAATGGAAGCACGCCGGCACAAACATATTTTTCACGATTACGACTGCAGTGGTGAATCTGCCGCTGGCTTTCATGCTCGTTTCGGCCTGTGATTGGGTAGTAGAAAATGGATATGGTTTATTGGGCTGGGTGACGATGCCCTTTTGGGCGCAGGCGATTGTAGGCTTGCTCGTGCTGGACCTGATATCGGCCTGGTTTATACATTGGCTGGAGCATCATGTTCCCTGGATGTGGAAGTTTCACATCATCCATCACGCCGACCAGGAGATCGATGTTACTTCGGCCAATCGCCATCATCCAGGCGAAAGCTTTTTTCGCTTTGCCTTCACCTTACTGGCAGCGGTGATCGTTGGTGCTCCGATGTGGTTGATCTTCATGTACCAAACCCTTTCAGTGATCATGACGCAATTCAATCATGCAAATATCAACCTTCCGATTTGGTTGGATAAGCCTCTGAGCTGGATCATCGTCACGCCTCATATGCACCACGTACATCATCACTATCGCATGCCGTACTCCAACACCAATTACGGCAACATCTTTTCGATTTGGGATCGCATCCTCGGCACCTTCTCCGAAGTCGACAACAGCAAGCTCACCTACGGACTCGACACACATATGACTCCCAAGGAAGCCAACAATATTATGGAGCTTTTAAAAATCCCTTTCACTAAATATAAAGGGCATATCGAGTATGATGAGGAGGAAAAGCTTTAAAGGCTGCTGGCTTCTGGCCGCTAGCTTCTGGCTTAAAGGCAATAATTTCGCTTAAATGAAAACACCCAATAGAACAGTTTTACAGCGCTTTGCAGGCATTGTGGTTTGCACAATCATTGCGGTTTTAGGCCTGGGCCTATATTCATTCTTGATATT
>JBGCFB010000177.1:0-3662 GCA_045106685.1 Bacteroidia bacterium
AAGAAGCTTTGTATTCCGACGGACCAGTCCCAGTTTTTCTTCAGCGAATGCCGTGTATAGGAAGCCCTTATTGAAGTACTGGTGTAATCCGATTCGATAGAGCCTCCAGCCTCAACGAGTGCCTCCCAGGGCTTGTTCCGTTCCGTCCAGCCATATCCCACGTACAACCGCGCACGTGTGTCCTTGCGCGAAGCCGAACTCATGCGCGTATCAATCCGATCTGTCGAAGCAGAACTATAGGTGTTCTGTCCGCCATGAACATGCAGCGTCCGAAAAGAATCCAACGGAGCTTTGACCACCACCAAAGACGAACGATCCTGCAACTCCTGCGTTCCCTCGCCACCTGTCACTGCCGAATGCACGCCATCCTGCTCATAATAGTTCAGCAGAAAGTGGACGTCTATGTCTGGCTTGCGGACGGTTGTGTCGGTCTGGGCAAACGCCGCTGTGGCGAAGGCCGTTAGTAGTAATATGGCGATAAAAAATCGCATCTCTTATGAATGTATGATGTAGGATGTAAAATGTATAATGATGCTCCGCTATGCAAAGTTACTTGAAAAGTGTTGATAGGAATTCAGAATGCTCGTCTAACAGATAAATCGGAATGAAATCTTATGAAAACTCGGAACATCTTATTAGACAAAAGCTATTCCTTTGCATTAAGGGTGATCAAGTGCTGTAAATACCTCAGAAAAGAAAGGAGGGAATATGTGTTATCTAAACAATTATTAAGAAGTGGTACGTCGATAGGGGCTAATGCTCACGAGGCGAATGTCGCTCAATCAAAAAAAGAGTTCATAGCAAAGCTCCAGATATCGCTGAAGGAAGCACATGAGACTTACTATTGGTTACGCCTCTTGGTTGATGCGAAATACCTTTCTCCGAAGGAAGGATTATCGATGCAGAATGATTGCTTAGAGTTAATCAAAATCCTCACTAGCATTATTAAATCAAGCCGCAAAAACCTCTAACACTGATAAGTAGAATTTCCCAGGTTTTGCGAGCATTTTACATTCGGAACTATACATTTTACATTAACTTAATTACACCCACAACCACCACCAGTTTTCCCCGCACTCCCGCCCGAAGCGCCCTCTCGATAGAGCAAAATATTATCACCGTAGGCGTCGCTCATCGAAGGGCGCAAGGCCATGTCTTCATCCTCGAGGCAGCCTCGGTCAAGATAGGAAACGGAGCTGCAAGAAGTGAGGCTTAGGAGTATGAAGAAAATAGCTAGAAAGCGCATGGGAGGTGTTTTTTTGAACAGTGGTCAGACCACTTAAGTCGTCAGACGACTTGCGCGCCCGCGCGGACTTTACGCGAGATGCGACTTTTTGTTAGAAATAAGGTTTTGGGGCTATTTAATGGAAAGCCCATCGGTCGCAAACCAGTTGCCGTTCTCGTCGACAATTAGGCATTCGATTCCGACGAGTCTGTTGACTAATGCGAGGCCATTTTCTTTCCCTAGAACAAAAACAGCAGTGGCAAGTGCGTCGGCGAGCTCGGCATCGGGGCAGGTGATCGTGACACTGACGAGGCCCTTGGCGGGCCAGCCTGTCCGCGGATCGATGATATGCGCATAGCGTACGCCATCGATCATGGCGAAGCGTTCGTAGCTGCCTGAGGTGACCACGGAGAGGTCGTTAATATTGAGCCATCCTATGGGCTGGTCGGGTTCGACTGGATTGGCGATGGCGATTCCCCAGGCGCTGTCCTGTGCTGGTCGTCCCCATGCGGTAAGGTCGCCTCCGGCATTCACGACGCCTCCCGAGGCGCCTGTCGCCAGCATGGCAGCTTTGGCTTTATTTGCAGCATATCCTTTTCCTATTCCTCCAAAACCGATCTTCATACCTTCCAAAATTTCAACGGTAAAAAGCGATCGATCTAGCTTGATGTTATTCCAGTTAATGTGTTTGATGGAGGCGGCAATAGCCTGTGAATCAGGGACTTGTGTCATGCTTCCGTCAAAGCGCCAAACGTTGTCTAGCCCGGAAAAGCTGATGTCGAAGGCGCCTTCTGTAAGCGATGATACTTTTTTGCTGCGATAAATAAGTTCAAAAAGCTCATGGCTAATGGTAACGCTTCCTTTGACAGTATTTCGATTTATAGAGGAGGTTTCTGAGCTGTCATTCCAGGACGAAATCAGGCGCTCAATGCGTTGGACCTCTTCGATGCCTGCTTCTATAGATGCATGTGCGATTGAGTCATGTTCTGCCACTGCGGTAAACGAAAAACGCGATCCCATAAGGATGAGCGTTTCGCTTTGCTCGACTTGGGAGAAGGCGAAAACGGGGAGCATTATTAATGAACAATGAACGATTGCCAATTTTAACCTTATTACTGCCTTTGTTTTTTTACGACAAAAAATGTTCATCATACATTGTCCATTATTCATTGATAAAAGGTAAGCCCCACTTTGCCGCCAAGTCGATCAATCGTGTAGCGATTTCCGGCGACTGATCCTGAGCCCTGAATGCTGTGAAGCAGGAAGCTTGGCCCCATGTTTAGCCAAAGCTTTTTTCCCAATTTCCAGGAGAGCGGAATATGAACTTTCCACCAAAATTTGTTCTGAAAAGTGCTTTTGTCTGGATGGATCGTTTCTTCTGTAAAAAAGCCAAACCCAAGTCGCGCGCCCATTCTAAAGCGCTCTGTTCTGGCCGGCCAGGCAGTCAGATATACGCCGTAGCGCTGGATACCAAAGGATTCCTTTTCAGCAATGCGAATGCGATCTCTTGACCCTACTCGGTCGCCAGCCGCACGTAAGTAATAGCCCAAAATGCGGTCATAAGAAGTGGTTATTCCAGCTTCCCAAAGCTCAGAAAACTGGTAGCCAGCCGAAGCTTCAGCCCCAATTTGAAAGTTCAGTAAACTCTTGTCTTCCTGACCAGCTTGACCAGTATGGGTGATCCACCAACCTGCTCCAAACTCTGAACCCAGTTGAAGGGTAACTTGAGAAAAGGAGTAGGAGGGGAGCAGTATTAAAAAGCTGATAATCAGGTTTTTACACATGATTATCTTCCTGAAAGAAGATGTTCCAAATGTCTCACATATGCTTCTGCACCGCCAGCGCGGAAGGTCGTTTTGGCAATGATGCTACCATCGTCATTGAGGAGAAATACGGTTGGTACAGACTGGCGCTCTCCGAGATACTTGGTGGCGACAGTGTCGCGGTGTACCTGCATCTCGATAGAAGGCTCGGGACTGCGGCGTGGAAAATCCATTTTCACCAAAACAAGATTCTTTTTCGCATAATCCTGAAACGCTTTTTTGGACAAAACCTCCCGCTCTAATTGCATGCAAGGCGCACACCAATCAGATCCTGTAAAGAGGACCAAAATAGGCTTTCGACTTGTGTTGGCTTGTGTTTTTGCGGTATCAAGATGGACGTACCAGCCATCAGTCATGCCGGCTTTCTCACCTGAAACTGATTTTGTTGTAGCGCATGCAGCGAACAATAGGACAAATATGATTGGAAGGGCAATTTTCATGTAAAGGGGTCTTTTTTATATAAATGCTCGCAAAAGGAATATATTTTAAACGAGGTCTTTTTTCGTTGCAAAGAAGTGCTTTACCTGCTGTTCACTATACAATTCGCCGCTTAGTTTTCCGTCGTGCCAAAAGCCTACATGGCCTCCTTTGTCAGGAATATCAAGGTTGAAGTA
>JBGCFB010000178.1:0-37764 GCA_045106685.1 Bacteroidia bacterium
AGCTAATCGCCAGCAGCAAAAAGCCAACAGCCAATTATCGAACAAACAGCATCTCGCGATACTTCGGCAGCGGCCATTTGGCATCAGGAAGCAGCGTCTCCAGTGCGTCTACGTGATCACGGATAATATCGAAATGCGGTAGAACTGCCTCCGCAAATGATTTTGCTTCCTCAGTCGCATCTTTCTTCTTAGTCGCTTTGGCTCTCGCCTTCGTCATCGCTTCCACACCATCATATGCGGCGTTGATATGCTTACCAATACGCTCTACAATCTTCGTTTGAGCACCCAATGCGCCTTTCTTCAGTCCAGCATCTTTACCATTATCAATCAAACTCAGAAGCTGTGCCTGATATTCCATCGCAACCGGAAGTACGGTTGTCATGGTAAGCTCCTCAATAATGTCAGCTTCAATCTTTACTTTGTTCAGGTAGTTTTCGATCAAAACCTCATAACGAGCATGCATCTCAGGCTCAGTGAAAATACCCGTGCTTTTAAACAGTTTTACCGCTTTTGGCGCAAGGTAGCTTCCAAGGGCATGGGGAGTCTTTTTGATATTGGAAAGGCCACGTGATTCCGCTTCCGTAACCCACTCATCACTATAGCCATCACCTTCAAAGCGGATCGCCTTACTATCGATAATGTATTCTTTTACCACGTCGAGGATTGCAGCTTCTACTTTACGTGAGCGCTTCAGCTTACCATCAACTTTCGCTTTGAAGTCTTTGAGCTGCTCTGCTACGATAAGGTTGAGCATCGTCATCGGGCCAGCGCTGTTTGCGGTAGAGCCTACTGCGCGGAACTCAAACTTGTTTCCTGTAAATGCAAAAGGAGAAGTACGATTACGGTCTGTATTGTCGAGTAAAAGTTCAGGAATTTTTTTGATGCCAAGCTCCAGATAAGGATTCGTTTCTGAATTACGCTTCTTGCGTGGGGGCTGGGCGATATGGTCCAGCACTTCACTCAACTGTGAACCGATAAATACCGAAATAATAGCCGGTGGCGCCTCATTAGCACCGAGGCGGTGATCGTTTCCAGCAGAAGCGATCGAGGCACGCATCAAGTCAGCATGCTCATGCATGGCCTTAATAACGGTGCAGAAAAACGCGAGGAACATCAGATTCTCCTTTGGATTTGAGCCTGGAGAAAGCAGATTCTTGCCACCGTCAGTCGCGAGCGACCAGTTGTTGTGCTTTCCTGATCCATTGATGCCAGCGAATGGCTTCTCATGCAGCAAGGCACGGAGATTATGGCGACGCGCTGTACGATCTACAAGGTCCATCAAAAGCTGACCGTGGTCACAGGCGACATTGAGTTCTTCAAAACGAGGCGCACACTCAAACTGGCCCGGCGCAACTTCATTGTGGCGCGTTTTGAGCGGAATGCCCATGCTGTGAGCTTCGCGCTCCAGTTCATTCATAAATGCGAAAGCGCGCTCAGGTATCGCACCAAAGTAGTGATCATCGAGCTGCTGCCCTTTGGCAGGTGTCGCGCCGAATACGGTGCGCCCAGTCAGTACGAGGTCAGGACGCATGTTGAAATATGTCTCATCTACGAGGAAGTATTCCTGCTCCGCTCCAAGTGTACAATTTACATGCTTTACTTTTTTGTCAAAAAGCTGTGCAACAGCAGTCGCTGCCTCATCGAGCATATTGATCGACTTCAGCAAAGGAAGTTTATAGCCGAGGGCTTCACCTGTATACGCCACAAATATGGTCGGAATACAGAGCGTTTTGCCGTAAGGGTTATTGAAAATAAAGGCAGGAGAACTACAGTCCCAGGCAGTATAGCCACGTGCTTCAAAGGTCGAACGCAAACCTCCGTTTGGAAACGAAGAAGCATCGGGCTCCTGTTGGGCGAGTTCAGTAGCGCCGAACTTTTCGATCGGGCCATCATCAGTTAGTTCAAAAAACGCATCGTGCTTTTCCGCAGCGAGACCAGTCAAGGGCTGGAACCAGTGGGTGAAGTGGCTGGCTCCTTTGGAAAGGGCCCAGGCCTTCATGGCACTGGCTACCGGAGCAGCGATTTCGCGGTCGATGGTGCCACCGTGCTGGATTGCTTTGTTGAGCTTTTTGTAGACTTCCTTATCAAGAAAGTGGCGCATGGCTTCGTCGTCGAAGACATTCTCTGCAAAAATCTCTGCGGCACGCTTGCTGTGATCGATAGCTTTGCGCGGAGTTCGCTGCTGGATAAGATGGAGGGCGTTATTTCGTGCGTTCATTATTTTGGGGTTTTTGTTAAAAAACACGCTATAATATTCAGGTAATTCTGAATTTTGGCACAAAAAAGCGAGTAAAATAATTATAAAGCAATTTTATTTACGACCAATCTGTTGAATTTTGTCGTAAATGTTGTGCTTGTTAACAAATGAGGCGAGCATAGCGCCTATGGTGATCTGCCAGGAGGCGGCTGCGATGAAGAAAGATGTAAATATGAGCCGAGCTCCCAAACCTGGGTCTTTATGAGGAGTGTCAGGTTGAGAGTATATAATCAGTATACTAAATACTAATACACTTATTGCGCCAATAACTCCTCCAAGTAAACTGAAACGTAAAGGTCCTGGAGGTATATACATACTCCCTTAGGCAATAATTCATGTAATAATATACCCCAGAACCGCCAATAATAGAAAAGATGAAGAGGGTTGTAGTACAACTGTAGAGTTCGTTTGAAATGAAAGGAGAAAAAAACAGGTTAATGTTGAGAGCCACTATAGATGCAACTACCCACGTCAAGACTGCCAAACCGATGTTGCTGAGAGTCGCTTTGTGAAAAGTAGAAATTTTAAAAAAGTGTTGGCATGCAAGAATCCAGGTCAATAGGGGCACTATGACTATTAAAATTACACTAGCTAGCTCTCGATAGACTAAATAAGCCACTCCCAAGTTCACTGCTCCTGCAATCAGGAATGGAATAAAGTTGGGGAAGAAGGCGTTTTTTTTCATGTGACGTAAAAACTCTCTTCTTTCTCATCGCAGCTGTCTAACGAATGCTAAAGAAGACAAAAATGTTCGTCCGAACTCGGACGAAAACGATGGCTGAGCCCTTCGGAAGTCTCAGGGTAAACTAAAGTCGACGGTGGCTGAGCGGAGTCGAAGCCACCAATTTTGCGCCTTCGGCTACTGTTCCCTTCGGCTTCGCTCAGGGAACGGTTGATTGTTTCTTAAGTCGTGCTGCTTATTGTTTGTAGACCAAGGTTTTTCTTTAGACAACTTCATAACCCAATCAGCTAATCATCAAATCAATACCGCACCTGCGAGAGCTTGTCGTGATTCACAATGGTGATTTCACTAAGGTCGGTGACGATCATTTTGTCTTGCTTGAATTCTGAAAGCACACGGATCACACATTCTTTCGATGTGCCGACCATAGAAGCAAGATTCTCGCGGGAGATTTTCATGCTAAAGTCGTTGGAGCCTTCCTTTTGGTAGCGATCCTGTAATGTGAGCAAGGCATCGGCTACGCGCTTCCGCACGGTGTCGTACGCGAGGTGCATCAGGTGATCCTTCTTATTCATCAGCGACTGCGATATCATTCTGATAAAGCGATTGGCAACGTCGCGATTATTATAGACAAGGGCGAAAAAATCCTCTTTAGGAATAATGGCCAATTCGGTGTCTTCGAGCGCCATCGCTGATTCTACATTCGCCTGATTGGTCAAGAGTGGTGTATAGCCAAAAAAGTCTCCACCTTTGAAGAGGTTGATGATAAAGTCCTTGGCGTCCTCATTCGTCTTGTAGGTTTTTACTTTCCCTTTTACAACATAATAAAGCGCATTGGGAAAGCTACCTTCAGTAAATACAATGTCCTTTGGACGCAGATGGCGAATCTCCCGATCCTTGGAGAGATCGGAAAGCGCTTCGCGACTCCGCGCTTCATTGAAAAACTGATTAAGCCCATCGATGCCTTCTTCAAACTCCTGATGTACGATTTCCCCTTTTTTGAGGCGCATCTCGATCGAGTCGATCAGTTCAGTGCTATCAAAAGGTCTTGTTAGAAAATCATCGGCACCGAGGTTCATTCCTTTGCGAATGTCGGCGAGTTCCGCTTTTTCAGTAAAAAAAATAAAAGGAATATGTGAGGTAATAGTATCTCTACTTAACCTGCGAAGTACACCGTAACCATCCATTTCGGACATTTGAGCATCGCAAAGAATGAGGTCAGGGCGAATTTCTTTTGCCCGTTCGATCCCCTCTTTACCACTATTAACGCTCTGTACATAATATCCTGCCAACTCAAGAATCTCAAGGGTACTCTTCCTTGTTCCTGGATTATCTTCTATGAGCAGTATTCTTTTCATATAGTCTGACCTCTGTCGTGCTTCAAATATAATAATATTAGTTACTAATTTGCTGTTGGCATTTGGCTTTTAGCTATTAGCCTAAATTCAGTTGTCAATAAGCATGTGTAAATTTGCTCGTATAGTTTTGTGAAAACTACTTTTTACAGTACAATATATACTGATTGAACTCAAAACACTAAACAGGATTCTTTAATTTATTCTTTTGGCTGGCTCATCGCGCATACGTATTCTGGTTTTTGCTGGCTTTCTGCTGGCGACGGTTGCCCTGGCAGGTCTTGCTTATGCGGCATACCGCAGTATGGACAACCTTGTGAGCAGGCTTGAGCAAGCCGCCAATCCTGATCCATACTATCAGGCATTGCAAACGGTGATGCGCACTGCTACCACGCTGGATGCGCGCGTCAGAAGCTATACGATGACCCAAAGGCCCGAAGAATTGATTTCGGAGGTGCGTTTGACCGATAGCTTGCGTATCCAAATCGATTCCTTGAGATTGTATGACGATGCCAATCCACGGCTCGATACCATCGCAGGATTGTTGGGCGCGCGTGTGATTCTGATGGATAGCATTGTTGAGGTGATCAAACAGCAAGAAGGGCCTTCGGCCTTTGCGGCTTTTTATGACAGACTCAGAACTGCTAACAGTTACAAGAGAAATAAACGGAACCGCGCGGCCGAACCGACGCCTGACACCACGCGCAAAATAGATATTGCTACCACTGAGCCCAAGATTCCCGAAAACAAGCCTTCCGCAGACGACTCTTTAACTGCCGAAGATTTTGCCCAAAAAATCACAAGTCTGGGGTATGCACTAAATGGTTTGCGAATCGAACTTGATGTCGCTATTAGTGATAGCTTGAAAGCTAAGGAACGTGTAGACCATTGGGTAGAACGTGTGGCTGTTAAGGGTTCGAAATATGCTAAAAACCGTTTGAGTAGATGGCAAGAAAACTTGCGAGATGCAACGATCACAGCTGCTTCCATTCGGGCGGATTATAACGAGATCGAAAATCAAGCTAGCAGCCTTGTAACAATTGAAGAAGAAGGAGCATTGGGGGCTGTAGAAGAACGAGGAAGCACGGTGGACTCTGTCGTAAAAGTTGCCAAGCCGAAGCCGATCCGCAGGGTAAATGTGCAAGCCAAGTTGGATCGTATGATGCGGCAGGCAGCCGGCATGGCTGAACGAGACAGCCTTAATCGCCTGGCTACCAATACCGCCTTTCTGCGCCTTACAGATCGCGATATGACGCTGACTGAAGATCTTTTGAGGCACTTGGGTGCATTGGAACAAACACGTCAGGCTGCCGCAGAAAACAGAGCAGACTATGCACGTGGCCTATCTAAAAAGACTCGCCAGTTAGCAGCAGTTTTTGGCATATCCATGGTGCTGATATTTGCGCTACTGCTTGGTGTCATTTTTAGAGATTTGAACCGAAATAGAAAACTTCAAAATAACCTCAAAGTCGCCAAAGGACGGGCAGAACAGCTTGCCAGAGCAAAAGAGGAATTTCTTGCCAATATGAGCCATGAAATCCGCACGCCGATGAATGCTATTATTGGCTTTTCGGATGCGCTAGGAGAACAAAAGCTCACTCCAGAGGCGAGTTATAGCCAGCAAGCTATTGCCCGCTCGGCTGATCACCTGTTGGCTTTGCTCAATGATATTCTGGATTTGTCAAAATTAGAGGCGGGTCAGGTCGGTCTTGAAGCTATCGCATTTTCGCCAGAAGAAGTGTGTCGAGATGTGATTTCGATGTATGAGCAGCAGGCGAAAAACAAAGGGCTCTACCTTAATTTAATTGTCGCTCCTGATGTGCCGAAGGCGCTTTCAGGCGATCCGCTTCGCCTTCGGCAGATACTGCTGAATCTGGTGAGCAATGCACTCAAGTTCACCGAAGAAGGTGGCGTCAGTGTGTATGCCCACGCTACACATACCGAGGAACATGTGCGCATGCGCTTTGATGTGCGTGATACCGGACCTGGGATTCCGCCTGAAGCGCAAGCGCGAATTTTCAAAGCCTTTGAACAGGCTGATTCCACCACTGCGCGTCAGCATGGCGGGACCGGACTTGGGTTGGCGATTAGCGCCCGCCTTGCGCGTTTGCAAAACGGTTCACTCACCCTGAAAAGCACGCAGGAAAAAGGCGCAACCTTTACCATCGACTTGCCTTATGCGATCGCCAATGAGAAAGACCTGCCTGCTTTGAAAAAGGCAGTACATTCGAGTATTAGCTTCGATGGTGCCAGGGTGCTGGCTGCGGACGATGATCTGTATAATAGAGAATTACTGGAGATGCTTCTCAAGCGTTGGGGTATGCGGGTTGATATGGTGGAAGATGGGGAAGATGCGGTGAAAAAAGGCCTTTCAGCGTCTTATGACTTGATTTTGTTGGACTTGCGCATGCCAGGAATGGGAGGCCTGGAAGCTGCGGATCGTCTGCGTAAAGCAGGTGTCCAAACGCCTATTGTAGCATTGACGGCGACAGCAACGATTCAGGATCGGGAGGCTGCCAGTAAGGTCGGAATTCAGGATGTATTGCTAAAGCCATTTCAGGCAGAAGCATTGGCGGGTTTGCTACAAAACCTGATCCCTAACCTGCAAAAAACTGCGGTTCCTAAAGCAGCGAAAAGCAAGCCTGAAAAGCCTGCTGAAGCAAAGACTATGTCAGCATATGATCCGTCGAAGCTTGAGCAGATGGCGAATGGAAATGAAGCTTTTGTCAAAAAAATGCTGGGGCTATTTGTAAGTAATGCTGGCAATCAGGTCAAGCTTTGGGATGCTGCACTTGCGTCAAAGGACTGGCAAAGCCTTTCGGGAATTGCGCATCAGCTGGCGCCTTCGGTGCGTCAGCTCGGGCACACTGATTTTTACAAAACGCTAAAAAGCATCGAAGCTGAAGCGGAAAACCCTAAGGCCGATACGAGCCTGAGTCTTCAGGCGAAGGCGGGCCTGGCATCGCTCAAAGCGATGCTCGCTGATGTGGAAAAGGATTTGAAGAAAAGGGGTTAGGATATTTTTTTAGAAAAGCGTCCTCCTATTATTGTCGTCCTACCTCTGTCAGGTTCCAACCGCTTTAAGCATAATGGTGAGGCGCTGACAGAGGTTTAGGACGTTTTAAGGATTTGAAGGCGAGGGGTTAGCGAACGTCGTAGAGACGTTGCAATGCAACGTCTCTACCTCTTAATCCATTTTGTATCCAACCAATAACCAAACAAACCCCCAAGCGAGTAGCTGACCAGGTCAGTCCAAAGAAACTCGTGTCCTAAGATCATTCCTCCCAGCCAGGAGCTTCGAATCTCAAGCATCATGGTAGATTGATTGAGCTGGCATATTTCGATGAGGAAACAAAGGCCTATACTTAGCATTAGATGGTACTTGGGAGCATTTTTTGGAAAAAGAAAAGCAAAAAGGAAATAGAACATCAGCGTATAGAGGAAGTCGCCGAGATAAGGGTAGATCAACTCTGGAATAAACCTCGTTCTGGAAAATAACCCAACACCAATCGTGATAAGCGTTAGTAGAAAATATTGAAGTCTTTTCATGAATTATCACGTGAATTTTCGCTCTAAAGCCAATCGCCAGCAGCTAATAGCCAGTAGCCTAACAATCACATATTTTTAAACATCTCGATAAAGAAGCAGTTTTGTCCCAAAATACAGAACAGTTCCAAGTATGTCCACGAGCACGATAACTTCTTCCAGATCGAACACCGGCGTTTTGCTTGGTTGTGTTGTGATATTACTCTGGACGATTGTATTAGGGCTAAATTTCTGGTTTCCGGTGGTTTGGGAATCGCCATTGACGTGGTTGCGACTTTGGTTGCAGGTGCATCTTTTTACAGGCTTGTTCATTACAGCGCATGATGCCATGCACGGAACTGTAGCACCAGGGCGGACCAAGCTCAATCATCGGATCGGCAGTATCGCGGCATTTCTGTTTATTTTTAATCAATACAAAAAACTCCTTCCCAAGCATCACGAGCATCATCGTTATGTGGCTACTAAGGATGATCCCGACTTTCATAACGGTCATCCAGCTTTCCTCCGCTGGTTTTTTGATTTTGTAAAAGAATACCTCACCATATGGCAAGTGCTGGCCGCTGCCGTATTCTTTAACCTCCTGATGTGGTTAGGAATACCTGAAGCGAATCTGATCCTGTATTGGGTTGTTGCATCGGTTCTGAGCATGCTGCAGCTCTTTTATTTTGGTACATATCTTCCCCATAGAGGAGAACACGATAATAAGCACCACGCACGTAGCCAGAAACCTAATCACGTATGGGCTTTTCTGAGTTGCTATTTCTTTGGCTACCACTATGAGCATCATGACCGACCGGGCGTGCCTTGGTGGAGATTATGGAAGGAAGTGAAATAAAAAAGTCTTTGCTGTTCGCGTTTCAAAAATTTGAGGATCGAACAGCGAGGATCAAGGATCGAGGACTTTATGGACACGGAGAACCAGCAACCTCAACACATGTGCCAGTCCGATCTATAAAGAATGACTTGCCGTTTTGCTCCACGCGGGCACGCCCGTTGTAGAATTGGCCAGCTTGCGTGAATTCCACCGGAATAACTACCTGCTGGACCTCATTGACATAACCGAAAAGGTCACCCTTGCGAATGGGCGCAAGGCCTTCACTATACGGACCAGACATGATGTATCCACCGATGATTTTAACCTGCGGCTGACTCGTGATTTTTTTAGGGACTAGTGTCGGTAATGTATTGATCATATCAGCTGGCAGGCTCGACTCACAGCGATATTGCTGATAGTCCTGACAGTTACCTTCCCGGTCGATGCAGAAAGCTTTTCCGTCAGCACGCACACAGGCAATCACCGACATAGACTGTGGACGCGAAATGATCGCATCATATTGCGGCGCAATAATCTCCTGGCCAGACTTGTCGATAAAGCCCCACTTTCCGCGCTGGCGCACCGCCGCCAAGCCGTCGATAAAGTCGAATGATTCCTCATATTTAGCAAGTTCCTCAGGCGATGTGACACTGTCCAAAACAGACGGTTCGGGTTCCTGAACAGGCGTAGGAATAATTGGATCCTCAAGCTCTTCTGTACATGCTTCCGGCCAAAGTGCGCACAACCTGTCGCGCAGTGTATCGGGGCTGCCATCGGCGAGTGCTCCCAGCCATTGGCTCGGTTTGGTAGCTGCGAGCAGATTTTCATTCATGCGCTGAGCCTGCTCTATATCGATCAGGCCACGTTCAATGAATAATTGCTTTCGGCTTGATTTGTAGGTAGGGTGAAAAAGGTAACTCAAGCCACGCAGAAGAATTGCATCATCTCGCTCAGGGTGGAGCGCGATTAAATTGGATAATCTGGCTATCGCAAGGTCAAATCTCCGATCCGTATAGGCTGCAAGACAAAATGCATATAGCGCATCACTGGAAAGACTGTCCTGGCTATGATCATGCTCGATAGAGAGTAATATTCCTTCCTTTTCAAAAGACGCCAGCCAATCCATGCTACTCGTCGTTTGGCTCAAACTGCGGAATCCTTTACGTGTAGGCGCAGGCTCTCCGGCCTTCTGCTCGGGTTGTAGCGTGCGAATATATCGACCTGCAACATCCCTGGCTTCGATCTGCCCTTTGCCGTTTACAGTCATGAGGAAATCGCCCGTGTGTGCAAAAACCGCAGACGTAATTCCATGTTTGAAGACGACCTCTGAAAGCTGAACGCCTGTCATATCCCACAATCGCAAGGTCGAGTCGTTGCCCGCCGTTGCGATGATTCCACCCAGTGGATGCACATCTACTGAATGTATAGGACCGCGGTGCCCGACCAGCACTGCGACACGGATTTCCGTTTGCACCTCCGTTACGATTCCGACTCCATCGGCTCCGACGGTTACCAGTAATTCTTCATCGGGAGAAAATGCCACTCCCAATACGGCTGCACGGTGCTCAGTCAAACTCTGTAAGCGGGAGTTTTCGTTTAGGTCCCAAATAGTAGCGCTTCGGTCATCCGAACCCAGGGCTACCAGGGTGCCGAGTGGCGAAAAGCTAAATGCTCGTATCTGCTCCTGATGAAGTCCGGCAGGAAGCCGATTTTGTAACCTACCGCGATAGTCCCAAACTGCAAACTCTGTTTTGTTACGCACCGAAGCCCAGGCTTCTAGTGGCAAGGTCGCAAAGCCACTATACTGCACATCGTTGATGATGACGGAGCGGTACGTCGCGTCAAGGGTGCCAAGACTTGCGCCTCCTTCTTTTACGCGAAGCACCGATTGCCCATCAGGACGTATTTGTTCAAATGTGCTTGGTAGGGCTTCCTGGTTTTTTCTGAGTGTTTTTTGCTGAATATTGTCTTTTAAAAATATGTGTGGATGAATCATTACCGCCTGACGGAAATCTTCTCTGGAACGGCGCAGGTTGTCCCGGCGCCCATCTGCTCTGAATACCTGAAGTGCCGCCAAGCCTCGGTGATAGCGGATGCGTGCAGCTTCGCTTGGGAGGCTCGTTCTTCCAGCTGCGTCATTGAAATAATTAAAAGCTTTGACAAATGACTGAGGATCGTTTTCGCCATTTATATAAGACAAACAACCCAAATGATCGAGATAACGGGCGCTGTCTGCCGCATTGGGAAGGCAGACATAGTTGCCGTCAGGTGCGAGCGAAATCTGCTGCGGGGAAGGAGGATCGTACAGTGCCAAAAGGGCAAGTAATGGTATCGCCAAAAGGCCGACAAGTCGCGCCTTTGCGCCAAGCATCGAAATTCCTTTTGGGTATAGAACCTTGCGCATGCTTTCAGGCATGAGGAAATCGAGAGGGCCGGTTTTGCGTGTTTGTAAATAATGCAGTGCAACAGGGTCCTGAACTTCATTTCGGCGAAGCATGTCTTCGAGGTTAACCGAAACCTGCCTGCGCAGTTTGCCTTTTGCTTTGCGCAGCTCCCATTGCTGAAGCGTCCATTGTTTTTTATGTTGATAAGAAGCGACGCTGCTTTCAGGTGGATCTGCCAGTTCGATCACTTCAAGAATAGCCTCTCGGGCGATTGCTTCTGTTTCTGGAGAAAGCGACTCCGCCAATTTGATGCGCAGTCTATCACTGAGCATGCCTTTTCTAAATATGGAAAGGCGACAAAATCGCATGAGACTCTCTTCGCTTAACAGCGATTCGTCCGCAATCCCTGCTGCGATAAGCTTCTGTCCGATATGCATGGTCAGCTCCCAGTGGAGTTCTGGGTATAGTGAAGTACAGGCGACGAGATTAAATGCGTCCTCACCGAGGTAGCGTTCTAAAATTGCGACTTGTTCGGTGGCTTTTGGATGTGGGTCATCTTCCTGGAGCGGCGTGCTCTTGTCACTTGGGCGTAGCCAGCTTCGCAATGGACGTGGTTCGTCTTTTCTAAATTGCTCCACAAGGTCGCGCAAAGCCAGAATCGTCGCTGGCATAAAGCGGAAATGTGATGCCAGCTTCGCCTCGCGGTAGCCCCAGTCGGCGGTACTCGCCGGACTCAGTATGGCGCGTTCCTCCCAGTTCAGTAATTCAAAAGCATGTTCTGTAAGATCACCCGAAACCGCATCAATAAAGTGCTGTGCATCACCGAGTACAATCAACCTGTGATTGGGATAAAGGGCAGCGAGTTCACCGCTTGTTATAGGCGGAGATTCTACTTTTCGCCAGAATAGATCTGGGTTTCGTTGATAATGATACACATCCAGAAGGATGTCCTCACGCATCAGCACTTCAGTAATATAATGGAATAGCCTCGCTTGGTGGTCACGGTTGCACACGCGATCTATCAGAACGAGATATTCTGCGGGCTGACTACCAGACCGGTATTTAAACCGTGGATATCCTCCATCTACGATTGTCGCCTCGACAGTGGCGGGAATATCAAAGACGGCATCTTCGTTTTCGCGCCTTCGCCGCAATTGGCGGGCAGTTTCGCGAAGAACATTTTGATCATAAAGTGTTATCTCGGATGGAGCCTGAAGCTTAAAGGAATATGGTCCTTTGCTTGGGCGAGGGCTCCGGCGTGCGACCATCTTTTTGTTTTCTCTATATAAAACAAAAGAGGCCAAACCCGATAGAATCGCAAAGAACAGCATCCACTTGATAGGCGTGGCATAGCGCTGCCAACCACTGCAATACAGGTCCGCAATATCGGGCGGATGGAGCTTGCTAAGGGTCGCTTCCGGAATGGCTTGTTGATCGGGGTCGATAACGCGGATACGCACAGAGCTACGTGCCAGCGGTACGTCACCTTCTGAAACAAGCTGTAGGCGCACCGTGTAATTCCCAAAGCTAGGATACTTGTGTTCTATTGTTTTGCCAAAACCTTCTTTTCCATCTCCAAAAAGCCAGCGGAACTTGACGTTTTCTCTTTTACCTACAATAGAACTGTCCTGAAATTCGACCTTCGTTTCGCCAGGAACCTGCGTCCAAGCAAAAAATGCCTCTGGAGCGACGTCACCATCATTGGCTCGAGAATCAGGCCCTAGCCGGATATTTTTACAACTCACGCGCCGACAACCTCGATTTCCTTCCACATCCAGACATACGGTAATGTCACCAGGGGGGAGTTTCGTGACTGGATTTGCTTCCTGGGACTGGCCTGTTCCTCCAAAATCCCAGAGATAGGTTTTGACAGGGCCTGCACTGCGATTGTCAAATTGGACTTCCCAGCGCTCTAATTCGCCTAGTTCACCCTGGTATGCAAAGTCTGCATCGAGCCCTTCGCAGAGCTCTTCCATCCCGAGCACACGTCTGGCTGTATAGGATATTTTATTTGAAACGGTACTAGGTAAATAATAGGAGCGTAAATAATTTGGAGCTTGTCGGTAGGCGAGGAAGCTGTTCCAAACCAGCCAGCCTAATAAGCCTGCAACGAGTAGCCCCAGTAGCGCAAATACGCCCCGACCCAATCGCGGAAAAATCCACGGTCTGCTTTTATCTTTTGATTCGACAGGAGCAACCGGATTGGGCTTTAGGCTCACATCCTGAGGAACCATTTGCCCAAAATGATAATCAAAAAGGCGATAAAAAAGACGCTGATCCTGCGGGCTGCGCGCAAACAATGGCGCCATCGCCGTACGTAGTCGATCCTGCTCAGTACCCTTCGGCAGTGCATCCAATAACTGACGCAATCGCACATGCTCACTTACTCCCACAGCAAAGCCATGTTCCTGAAGTAACTCCAGGAATGACTCGAATGGAAGGAAGTCAATATGTTGATTCATTGGCTATTGGCCTTTAGCTGCTGGCTTCTGGCTTAGACGTTCTTTTGAAATGTGTGTTAAGCTAGTAGCCAGAAGCCAATAGCTAGAAGCTGTTTTATCCCTGCAGTTTCCCCAGGTCATCTTTATTCTTGGCAAGAATCGCATAGGTCATCGCCAGGTCCTTGATCTGAGATTCGATGCCTTTGCTTAAGTCAATGCCCTGGCGGTCCAGAATATGAATCCATGCCAGTAGCTCGGCTGTGGCTGGGCGCTTGCGCAGGCCGCGGTTATTGCGAATGTCGCTGAAGTGTTCGATCGCTGCATTGAGCATTTCCTCTGAAAACGAATCACTAAGCGGTAATCGCGTGCGAACGATCTTTTTGAGTGTCTCCGGGTCTGGAAAAGGAATGTGATAATAGACCACGCGACGCAGGAATGCCTCGGGTAAATTCTTCTCAGAATTGGAGGTGAGAATTAGAATAGGCCTGTTTTCGGAGGCGGCCTTATACGTATTACCCGTTTCCCTTACGGTGAAGGAAAGCGTCTCAAACTCATTGAGCAAATCATTTGGAAGGTCACGAGGTGCCTTGTCGATTTCGTCGATCAGGACGACCGATCGCTTCTCCAATGATTTTAGAATGGCGAGGCCCAGTGCCTCGAACGTGATATAATCTTCAACAGCGATGGAGCCCTTTTCAGCTAGTTGAGCATCATGAAAATGCGCCAGTGAATCGTATCGATAAAAAAGGTCTCGGGCTGTAGAGGTTGTTTTGGTATTGAATACCATCGGATCATCCAGACCAAGCTCGTAGGCGACGCTATATGCCAGTTGAGTTTTTCCTGTTCCGGGCTCACCTGTGAGCAACAAAGGCTGCCCAAGTGAAATCGCCACATTGACGGCGTCACGCAGGGCTGGGGCTGCGATATAGCGTCGGGGAGCATCCCGATATAAAGGGTCCGAATAAGGCGGCAGTTGGGAATTTCGTTCCGCTGCCGTGCTGCCATCACCGTGATATATATCAAACATGTAGCTAAGATAAGAAGCTGTTGGCATTTGGCTGTTAGCTTTTGACTTTAGTGATGATTTTTTTTGAAAAAAGGCCTAGGTAACACAAGACACTACGACTGGTTGCACTACCTCTGTCAGGGCTTAAGCATTGTGGTTAAAGCCCTGACAGAGGTTAGCAACCTTTGAATGTGTTTTAGAGGGATGAGAATGTTCAGAATTTTTGATTAATAATTATTCATGTGGTAATTAGCAGCATCGTGTTAGAGAATAAGCAACCAAACACATTCTCTCATTCAATCATTCTTTCATTCAATATTTCACCATGAGCACCTTTAGTCCGAAATCTATTCTTGTTATCGGAGCAGGCGTCATGGGACGCGGAATCGCGCTGACATGCGCACGAGCTGGTTATAATACAACCTTGTATGACTTGAATGAGGCCGCTTTGCCGAGTGCTGAGGCGTATGTAGAGAAGTTTCTCTCAAGTTCAGTTACCCGTGGGAAGATGACGGAGGATGAGAAGGCCGCAAGTATGGCGCGCTTGTCCTATACCGCGGATTTTGCAGACCTGAAGGGCGATCTCGTCATTGAGGCAATTTTGGAACGACTCGATATCAAACAGGATCTTTTTGCAAAACTTGAAGCTCAAAATGGTCCTGATACTATTTTAGCTTCTAATACATCTACAATTCCGATTACGCGGATCGCTGCCAAGTTGGAGCGGCCTGATAAGGTAGTGGGTATGCACTTTTTTAATCCTGCTCCGATTATGAAGTTGGTGGAGGTTATTTCTGGTGTAAAAACATCGCCTGAAGTAGCTGCTGCGATATTTGGTTTGGCGGAGGATTTGGGTAAAAAAGCGGTTATGGCAAAAGATGAGCCTGGTTTTATCGTCAATAGGGTTGCTCGCCATTTTTATGTAGAAAGCTTGTTGATGCTGGAGGAGCAGGTCGCTGATCACGAAACATTGGACAAGCTCATTTGTGCTTCTGGTTTCAGAATGGGACCTTTTCAGCTGATGGATCTCATCGGTATTGAGACGAATCTCTCCGTTACCAAATCGATGTATGACGCTTTTTTTCAAGACGAAAAATTCCGCCCCAGCCGCATCCAGCAACAAAAAGCGGACGCTGGCCTTAATGGGCGTAAGTCTGGCGAGGGTTTTTATAAGTATTAGCGAGATGTTGTTTTTTGAACGCTGATCTTGATGATGACGCGGTTTTTATTTTCATTGTTGAACGCTGATTTTTAGGATTACGCAGATTCACTCATTCTATCATTTTTCATTCAAAATCCCCTCAATCCCTCAATCCCTCAAAATATGAAAGCAGCAGTTTTAGTAAAGCATGGGAAGGCCGAAGAGGCTTTTGAAATAAAAGAAGTCGCCAAGCCAGAACCAGGCCCTCAGCAAGTGCTGATTGAGGTGGAAACTTCAGGGATTAACTTTGCCGATGTGCTGGCGCGAATGGGTAAATACAAAGACGCACCTGAGCCGCCTTCAGTGCTTGGATATGACGTCTGTGGTCGTGTTGTAGCGATGGGTAAGGATGTAGAAGGGGTGGAAAAAGGCCAGCGGGTGGTAGCACTCACGCGCTTTGGCGGATATGCTGAATATGCACTTGCAGATGCGCGTGGCCTTATTCATGTATCTGATGATATGGACGCCACCAAGGCGACTGCCTTGGCAACACAATATTGTACTGCCTACTATGCTGGTGCCGATTTGATGAATATGTATCCAGGTGATCATGTGCTCGTCCATGCCGCTGCGGGTGGCGTCGGTACTGCGCTTGTCCAATTGGCAAAGCACAAAGGCTGCACGGTGTATGGAACAGCCGGTTCTCCCAAAAAGCTCGAATACCTTCGTGAGCAAGGTGTCGATCATCCGATCAATTACCGCGCAACCGACTGGGCGGAGGAGGTGAAGAAAATTCGTGGAGACGGAAGGCTGGATGTTATTTTTGATCCTATCGGTGCCAAATATGTCAAAATAGGCTTCGCCCTTTTGGGCTCAGGAGGCCGCTTTGTCACCTTTGGAGCTTCCAGCTTTACCAATGCGAATAACTTCTTTAAGAAGTTCCAACTGGGCATGCAGTTTGGCTTTTACCATCCTGCCAAATTTCTCATGACCAATAAATCGATGCTAGGCGTCAATATGCTTCGCCTCGCCGATCATAAGCCCGAATCATTTGCCCGCGTGAGTCAGCAGGTGTCGCGCTACGCGCAGGAAGGCGTATTTAACCCGACAGCTGGAGGTACATTCCCTGCTGATCAAATCGGTGAAGCGCATGCTTTTCTTGAGTCGCGTAAGTCGATTGGTAAGGTTGCTGTGAGTTGGAAGTGATGGACTTCTCTGCCTGGCCTTAAAAGACCAGGCAATCATAGAAGTATATGTGGCTAAAGCCATTGAATGATATTCGCATCGCTTTAGCGCTTAATATTTTACGACTATTGCCCGGTGATTTATGGACCGCTCCTGTGGTTGGGGTTGAAACCCCAACCTATAATGATAAGAATAGTCGCTAAAGCAACGAGAATGAAAAGAGGCTTTAGCTCGACTATTTTATATTATTGCCCGGTGATTTATCACCTGGGGCAAAATTCTCAACCCTCCATCTGCATCTTTAGAAAGCGAGCATACTTCTTTTTGCTAAAGCTGGGGCTGAACTTCTCGTACAAACCGCGCACGGTTTCCTTATCGCCTTTTGACCAGGCCGATAGTAATGAACGCGTGATAAATACGTCGCGAGGCTCGTCTGCGAGCAAGGTGTCTGCAATCGCTATTTTCTCCGAAACAGAAGCATTCTTTCCTCCCATGCGATCGATCAACGTGCGGATGTAGAGGTAGTATGAGTATGAAAAAACAGCGCCTTCATCCTGAGCCGGAATATTATCATAATAGCCAGTATAAGGTTCACCTGCTGGCGCATTGGTGAGTTTGAGATATGCGCGCTGGAAGAGAATTTCGTTTTTTTCAAAAGCTACAAACCAATCCGGCAAAGCATTAGGAGTGGCTTGTTCCAATAAAAATGCAAGCTCATGGCGGCTAAGCGAATCTAATAGGCGTGCGTGTCGCACTGGATTATCCTCAAATTTAGTGTTGCGAAAATATGCGAGCTGATCGCGATGAAAGCGATGATACTTTGCAGCCAGATACTGGCATATGCCAGCAGCAGGGCCCGAATAAATTACCGTATCGAGTTGACCTTCAGTGAAATAAGCATTGATATTGAGCGCGCTATCTTGTACCAAAAAGACCTCCAATGGAGTGTCGTTTAGGTAAATCCTGGCTGGCCGTGGGCTGTTGAGCTCAAAGGCAAGTTCCCAGTGATCAGCTCCTTTGGAAACGGCCTGGATTTGACGCTGGGTGCCTTCTATAATGTTGTTGAATTCACCTTGTACGCGCACTTCGCTGGTATCGGCTCCGTGCAGCATGACATGGAGGCCACTTTGTAAATAGAAGTTGATCGCGGGATCAGGCGGCTGGCGATGGCTGGAATAATAGCTAAGGCCCCATACGTAGGCCGTAAGCAAGGTAAGGATCACCCAAGGGATGATTGTTTTGACATTGAAATCCAGCATCAGGGCAAATATGCAACTTTTAGACAGCTTCCCGCAAAATATGATTAAGCCTGAGCGAAAGCGAAGTTAATTCCATCTGAGCATGGGCGTTTCCTGCGAGGTGTTTTCGGCTTTCATCTAGTTGTACGAGAATGCGACCCACTTTATCAGCATTGAGGAGGCGGGAGAAGTTTTGCTGAAAGTCGCGTTCGGCTTCACTGCTTAGTGCGAGTTCGTCCACGCCTAGCGAGAACATCAGACCATCGCGTATTTTCTTTTGGGCAAATTGCAAAAACAGCTTTTGGAATTCTTTGCTTCCTTTTAATAAAGGCGCAAGCTGGGTTTGTATTTTGTCGTAGCGTCCGGTATAAATCGCACGAAGCCAGTCGGCATACATTTGTTGCATGGCCTGATTTGACTCTCCGAGGAAGTTAAGCGCATTGCCAAGGCTTCCTTCTGAAATCGCCGCTAATTCAGCTGCTCGTGCATCTGGAATTGCCCGGTCATCTTTCAGGTATTGCTTTATTTCATCATTGCTGATGCGCTCCATTTGCAAGCGTTGGCAGCGCGATGTGATCGTCGGCAATAAGAGGCTAGGATCTGTGCAGGTCATCAATAGCAATGTGCGATCCGGCGGTTCTTCCAGTAGTTTAAGGAAGGCGTTTGCGCCTTCGGTGCGGATATGCTCTGCATGCCAAACAATGGCAATTTTATATTTCGCTCCAAAGGCCTTCAGCATCAGGTTGCGCTTCAGGTTGCGCATTTCGTGCACACTAATAAAGAGCTGCTTATTGGCTGAGTCGAGGGCTTCCTGCCACTGTTCGTAGCTGAGATATGGGTTTTGTAAAAAATGCTCTCTAAATGAATCCAGATAGGCATCTGTCAAAACGGGTTTTCCACCCGCTCTGCTGGAGATCACAGGCAGCACAAAGTGAAGGTCAGGATGGGCGCCTTTGGCGATCATCTTACAGCTCGCACAATTGCCACAGGCGTCATCGTCTTGCGGATTCTCGCAATTGACATACTGAGCGAGCGCCAGGGCCAATGGCAATTGGCCTACACCTTCAGGTCCGGTAAGTAATAGCGCATGCGGTAGCCTGCCTCTCGATATGGCATCCTTGAGGCGGACTTTAAGTCCTTGCTGGCCGATGATGTCGCTAAATTTCATTTTGCTGATTAGCTGATTTAGTAATTAGCTGATTTGATGATTAGCTAATGTGATGATTTCGTTTCGCTGAAGAGATTATTTTATTAAGCACTTTCGATATGGAGGTCAATTTTGTAAGGAGCTGGCTTGTATTAGGATAAAATGCAGATTGTTCACAAAGCTCTAGCCAATAACTAGTCTCATTGGCCTCTTTTGCAGCGATTTTCATTTTGTGGATAAAATCAGCTTTACTCTCCGCGTTTTGTGCTTCTCTGACATTTGCTCCAATTGATGTTGAAGATTTTAGAAGTTGATTGGCTACAACATACTTATTTAGACTGCTCAATTTCTCAACATATTGAATTGATTCCAAAGAAAATTCAAATGTAAGATTTAGAATAAGGTTATTTTGATGGTAAGGATTGCTCGTTTTCATAGGAAAGGTGTTGATGTATCATGTTAGACGAGCTAATCAGTTTTACATCAACACCTTATTCTACATATTTATCATCAGCTAATCCTCACATCATCAAACCAGCTAATCATCAAATCAATAAGCTTTTGCGAAAAGGACGCGACGCTTACTTGGTTTTCCTGAATAGATACACACGCCATCTTCTTCTTCAGCGTCGAGCGGAATACAACGAATTGTTGCTTTTGTCTCTGTCTGAATCGCTTCTTCAGTTTCCGTTGTTCCGTCCCAGTGTGCGAGCATAAAGCCTGGCGTAGGTTTTTCCAACTGCGCCTTGAAGTCTTCGTAGGTATCTACCTTAATCGTATTGTCAAGGCGGAAATTCAATGCCTTATTATAGATGTTGGTCTGGATTTCACCAAGAAGGCCTTGGATCATGTCTGCGAGGCCATCGTTGATATCGACTACTTCTTTCGTCTGCGTATCACGACGCGCCACTTCGATTTTGCTATTAGCAAGGTCGCGGGCACCTAGCGCAATGCGAATTGGAACACCTTTCATTTCCCATTCTGCAAATTTCCAGCCTGGGCGTTTGTTTTCGTCGTTGTCAATTTTGATACGGATTCCCATGCCTTTCAGCTTCGCAGCAAGATCATTAAATACTGCAAGGACAGCATCGCGATCTTCCTCACTCTTATATATAGGAATCATGACCACCTGGTGAGGAGCAAGCTCCGGAGGAAGTACGAGTCCTTCATCATCGGAGTGGCTCATGATCAGCGCTCCCATCAAGCGGGTGGAAACACCCCATGAGGTAGCCCATACATAATCCTCTTTATTGTCTTTGGTAGCGAAGCGTACGTCAAACGCTTTGGCGAAATTTTGTCCCAAAAAGTGAGATGTGCCCGCCTGAAGTGCCTTGCCATCCTGCATCATCGCCTCGATCGTATACGTCTCAAGCGCGCCAGCAAATCGCTCGCTTTCGCTCTTGGCACCTTGCACTACAGGAATAGCCAGCGTTTTTTCGGCAAATTCAGCATATACGCCCAGCATGCGCTCAGACTCTTCAATAGCTTCTTCGCGCGTAGCGTGTGCAGTATGACCTTCTTGCCAGAGAAATTCTGCCGTACGCAGAAACATGCGCGTACGCAGCTCCCAGCGAACCACATTGGCCCATTGGTTTATCAAGAGAGGAAGGTCGCGATAGCTCTGAATCCACTTGCGATAGGTGCTCCAGATGATCGTCTCCGAAGTAGGTCGAACGATCAGTTCCTCTTCGAGTTTTGCACTTGGGTCTACGACTACACCTTTTCCGTCAGGACTATTCATGAGACGGTGGTGGGTTACCACGGCGCATTCCTTGGCGAAGCCTTCCACGTGATCGGCTTCCTTGCTGAGGTATGATTTGGGTATAAAGAGCGGGAAGTACGCATTCACGTGTCCAGTCTCTTTAAACATGTCATCAAGGATGCGCTGCATGCGCTCCCAGATAGCATAGCCATAAGGTTTGATGACCATACAGCCGCGTACATCAGAGTTTTCAGCAAGGTCGGCCTGCTTTACAAGGCCATTGTACCACTCAGGATAATTCTCCGCGCGAGTAGGGAAGGTTCTTTTTGCCATAATGGGTTAATTTTTTGCAGCTGCAAAAATGCTGCTTGCAGCGGTGGGAAGCAAATAGGTAATGGGTGCGAATGAATTTATTCACCTAAAGCTTGGAGGACATTGTTTATTAGCCCTTGATTAAGGCGAAAGCCGCTACTTACAAGAGACTGAATAATGGGTTTTACTTCGCCTAGTTGCCCTTCTTTTTTACCTTTAATTAGTACCCCCAAAATCCCAATGATAGGAAGGCCCATCTCATTTGCAATTTTCCGTCCTGCATATTCATCGATTAGTAGAAAATCTGCAGCAAGTTCTTTTGCAAGGCAAATGGATTCCGCTTCGCCTAGATCAAGCTTTTGAATTAGGCCGTGAATTAATTCTTCGTCTTTGGGGTTTGCTACAGTTATCCACGGGCAATTTTCAATAAAATCCTTTTGGCTTTGTATAACCGAAAGTTCTCGCTTTACTGTTGGACTAATAAGTATTTCTTTAAATAAGGTTTTGAGCAAGCCGATCTGTCCAACCTGTATTAGATTGGTGATTGAAGATGTGTCGCTTACGACAATCATAATTCGATTCCGAGATTTTTTAGATCAATAGCTAGATCATGCTCATCATAATGGATGTAGATATCCCTTTCCGCAAGTGCCTTTTGGAAACTTAGTTGGTCCATTTTTGCAAGTTTTCTTGCCTGGCCCATGCTTAATTTCTTTGTTTCATATAAATACGTAGCCAAGTCCACTAATAATTTTTCAGCAGAAATATTAGCTTGATTGAGTACATCATCTGAAATAATAAGTGCCATACTGTAAATATCTTAAATTATTATTACTCTATCAATACGATAAGTTAGCATTTAAGTGGTTAGTGTTTTTTGAAAAAAGAGCTTCTCATCCCCAATTCCACCCTCATATGCAGTTATATAAATGCAGCCGCCGTGCTTTATTGGTGAAAATTTAACCTAACAAGTACACTGCATTATGAAACACGTAACCACATTTATGTTGATGCTTTTGATGGCAAGTATGATCGGCATACAAGCTCAGAGTGTCACCTTGCCGCCAAGCGGCGCAAATCAACAAGCATCAGTGACCCAGCATATGGGACTGGTAAAAATCACGATTGACTATAGTAGCCCGGATGTCACTGCTCCAAACGGCGATGATCGTCGCGGGAAAATATGGGGTGGCGTAGTTCATTATGGGATGCGGAACCTGGGCTTCGGACCTGCGGAGTCTTCGCCCTGGCGTGCCGGCGCCAATAAGAACACCGTTATAACCTTTTCGCATGACGTCGAAATTGAGGGTAAAAGACTTGCCGCCGGCAAGTATGGCCTTCATATGATGGCGGCAGAAGAGGGGAAACCGTGGACGATTATTTTCTCAAACAATACAGAAGCCTGGGGAAGCTATTTCTATGACGTTGTCGATGATGCTTTGCGCGTGGAGGTGAAGCCTGTTAAAAATGCCTACAACGAGTGGTTGACCTATAGTTTTGATAATCGTCAGCAAAATACCTGTACCGCCTACCTCGCCTGGGAAGAGTTGAAAGTTCCTTTTGTAATCGCTGCACCTAAATCACATGATTACTATGTGAACAACCTGCGTCAGGAACTGCAGTCTCGATTCGGATGGCAAGACTATCTTGCTGCGGCAAATTACTGTCTACAGAATAGTACACATTTGGAGCAGGGTATGACATGGGCGAATACAGCACTGTCTGGTAACTTTATTGGTCAGAAGAATTTTACAACCCTCTCTACAAAGGCTGCTTTTTTGATGAAGATGGACAAAGAAGAGGAGGCATTAAAGGTAATGGATGAGGCTGTGAAGGACCCAACTGCTTCAGTAGGGCAGATTCACCAGTTCGGTCGCCAACTAATCACCATGGGTAAGAAGGATAAGGCCTTGGAGGTGTTTAAGATGAATGCCGAACGCTTCCCTGATACATGGCCTGTAAACGTAGGCTTGGTACGTGGCTATAGTGCGGTGGGGGACTATAAAAAGGCCCTTAAGTACGCAAAAATGGCGAAAGAGAACGTTCCGGCTAACGATTCTGTAAATAAGCAGAGTATCGATTCTATGATAGAAAAGCTGGCAAAAGGCGAGGATATCAATTAATATACTTTTGCTTTTATAGCAATGAAGCCCAAAGCGCATCCTATGCGTTTTGGGCTTTTTTAATGCATTATTTTCTGAGTTTGAGAAGCATTTTACCAAAATGAGACTATTCTAAAAAATATTTCCATGCCATAAAGTTTTTCGAAATCTAAATAGATTAATGGCACAGACTTTGTCTTACGGTAATCAATTCTGAGAAACTAAATTTGTTCAGAATTATATACGCCGATGTGTGGCAGCCATCATACATCACAGTAATTGCCAAACGTCTTTAAGTCATGAAAAAATTAATCATCATGGCGGCAGCCTTCACGCTGCTGTCACTCACACTTAGTGCCTCATTTTCACCTGCTTGGTTAGACAAGTGTCAGGTGGTAGAATCTCCAGCTATCTATGTACAAGGCTGGGACAAGCTTCCTCAGGTCCGCTTCTGGAAAGAAACGATGGCCACATCTTCTGATTCATTCCTTATTAACGAGCCTGTAACACGTACGCTTGTAGGTAAAGTATCTCGAATGAAGTGGGAGTTTATGTCAGGCGCCAAGCGCCAACTAATGCTCGACGGTTTTCGCAAGCGTTTTAATATCGCTCCAAATACGCGCCTTGTGTTTACAGAAGGACGTAAAGAATACTACAATCCGTCACCTGTGCTTAGCAATATCAGCAAAGCCATTGAGGTTTTTGAACAGTCAGGAGTTGATCCATGGTATGCGCAGGCGATTCTTCTTATAGAGAGCCCTGGCCAGATACGCCGCAGCGAAGTAGGAGCCTACGGACCTTTTCAACTGATGCCTTCTATCGCACGTGCTTACGGCCTTCAGGTAGATGGTCGTGTAGATGAGCGTGCTGACCTGCACCGTTCTGCTCGTGCTGCTGCACGTTTGATTCAGGAATCATGTATTCCGCTTACAGCTCGCATGCTCGATCGTAAAGGAATCGCGTATAGCCAGGACGATCTATGGTTCAAAGTACTTGCCCTTCATGTATATCACGCAGGATCAGGAAATGTCAGCAAAGCGCTTTCTTCTATTCGCCAGCCTCAGTATGGTATGAACCTGCTCGCTCAACTTTGGAATGCAGAAGCCGGTGGTTTCCGTAATGCATCTCAAAACTACGGACCTATCGCCCTCGCAGCATTGCTCCAATTAGATGAGCTTTTGCACCACAGCTTTTCTCCTATTTGCCAAAAAGAAACAAAACTCGGTAAAAGCAGAATCTGCACATTTCAGAAGCGTTCTTAATAATGGACTGGTTGTGTGTTTTGAGTCAAGGGTTTTGAGTTGAACAAAATATACCGAACTCCTTTTTCAAAATGAATTTAACTCAAAACACCCAACACATAACCCTAAACAAGTGCCTTTTGATTGTGAATCAACAATGCCGGTCGTACCTTCGAATGAATATTTAGCATGCCCCATACAACCAACACAATGCCCATTATTATTCGATATACTATTGCACTAATCCTTGCCTTTGCTCTTGGCTACGGAAACGTTTTTTCCCAGTACGACCCGGATTATATCGTTGAATTCACTTCCACAAAAGATAGTATCAAAGTTCGCCTGGTGCAGGATTGTCGCCTGTATACAGAGCGCTGGGATACATTGCCTCAGACCCGATTTTGGCAGACGATCATGTGTATGCCCAAGGATACCAGTTTGATCAACATCGCCAAAACCCGTCATGTCCTCGGTAAAGTAAGAACAGGCCTTATTGACTCCATGAACCGCGAAGAAATAGAAGTATATAAGGACAGTATCCGAGAAGTATACGGTATTGATAAAGAACAAAAGCTCTATATCACTTCTGGCCGCGATTTCTATTACAAGTTTCAAGACGCTTTCGCTGACGTTTCACCTGCTATCGATGAGTTTGGAGAAATGGGAGTAAATCCCTGGTATGCGCAGGCAATCCTGTTCATCGAAAGTCCGGGGCGTAACCGTCGTTCCAATGTAGGTGCATATGGGTCTTTTCAACTTATGAAAGGCGTAGCGCGCGAAATGGGACTTACCGTTAATCGCTACAAAGACGAACGTAAAGACTTGCGTAAATCTGCCGGTGCTGCTGCCAAGTTTATTAAAAAGGTATGCATTCCGCGCACGAAGATGATCCTGGACGAACTTGGTCTTGGATATCATCAGGATGACTTGTGGTTCCGACTTCTGGTCTTGCATGTATATCATGCTGGATATGGAAACGTGCGTGGCGCGCTTCTGGAATTGAAGCCTCGCTGGGGTGGACCTGACCTGATCAAAGATCTCTGGCAGACAGAGTTTCGCCGATTTGGAAATGCGTCTCAGAACTATTCGCAGGTGATTCTTGCCTCAATGGTACGTGCTGATCTGCTTTTGACAGAATGGTATGAAAGGCAGTGTAATTGCTGTCCTTGAGTCATTGGTTTTGGGTTTCGAGTTTAGTGTTTTGAGTTTTTTTTGAGAAAGAATAAAACACAGAACCCATAACCCCCAACTCAAAACTCAAAACCCTGAACAGTTCCACAATTTCATTACTTTTGGGCATGAGTCCTGCCCAGCTAAAAGCAATGGTCAATGAGCGCATAGAAGCGCTAGCTTTTGACAAACAACAACCATCCAATTTATATGAACCGATGGCCTATATCCTCCGACTTGGAGGTAAGCGCCTGAGGCCGATTCTCACGATGCTGGCATATGCCGCAGTGAGTAAGCGTGAACCACAAGAAGCCCTCGATTTGGGCCTTTCCCTGGAAGTATTCCATAATTTCACCTTGATCCATGACGATATCATGGATCGTGCGCCTGTGCGCCGTGGACAGCCTACGGCACACATCAAGTGGAATGAAAATACTGCAATCCTTTCCGGCGATGCGCTTTATGCATATTCGATCGGATTGGTGGTAAAAGAATTCCCTCAATATGCAGGACCACTTTCGCTGGCATTTAGTGAAATAGGGCTGGAAGTATGTGAAGGGCAAATGGAGGATATGGACCTTGCGGACGGAATCGATGTGAGCATTCCGCGCTATGTTGAGATGATTCGTAAGAAAACAGCTGTTCTTCTGGGAGGTTGCATGCGTATGGGCGGTATTGCTGCCGGCGCCGACGAGGCGCTTGTCGCCGATATGAAAGACTTCGGAGAGTCTCTGGGGCTGGCATTTCAGCTTCAAGATGACTTGATGGACGCTTTCCCTCCACCAAATTTCGGTAAGCAGCAGGGCGGTGATATCATCGAAAATAAAAAGACATTTTTGCTCCTCAGAGCGCAAGCCAAAGCAAGTCCGGCGCAGACCACAGTTCTCAATGACTGGATGGAGCGAAGCGATAACGATGAAGCCAAGGTTGCAGCAGTACTGGACCTTTATAATGATCTAGAGATTCGGCAGGAGACAGAGGCACTTATTGATGAGTACTTCGAAAAGGCTCGTAGCATATCACATAAGCTGGAAACTCAGCTAGACATGGAGCATCTCCGCAACTTTATTACCCATGTCGCCAACCGTAAAGTATGATACCGTTACCCTTTTGGATTAGTAATGGTCCTTTAAGCTTTGTCTTGTTCGTACTCACGATCCTGACAAGTATAATGGCACTCCAAAACCAGCAAGTCATGGAAAGGATGGTGATGCACCCTTTTACCGTAAAGCGTGAAAAGGAATGGTTCAGGCTTCTCAGTAGTGGTTTTATCCACAGCAATTGGCTACACCTTGGTGTGAATGCCTATACCTATTATTTTTTTGGACCTGCGATTGAAATAATACTGGGAACGTGGGCCTTCCTCGCGATCTATTTCGGGTCAATGATTATTGCCTCTATTCCGTCGATGATTCAGCACTCGGATAACGCGTTGTATCGTAGTCTGGGCGCTTCCGGGGCTATAAGCGGTTTGGTAACTGCGCTTATCATGGTTGAGCCAGATTTGCCCCTGGAACTTTTCTTTTTTATACCAATGCCCGCATGGTTCCTGGGAATCGGTTTTATCGTATTCAGTTTTGTAGCCTCGATACGGGGATTAGGGAAAATTGCCCATGATGCTCACCTTTTCGGAGCACTTGCCGGAATCGTCATTACAACCATCATGCGGCCTGATGTAGCCGAAAATTTTGTGAATTGGGTGAAGTCAGCTCTTCAGATAGGGTAAGGCCCTAGCTCAGCTCTTTTTTTAGTGTAGACAATACGATATCAATTACATCTACAATACAGTCGTGCTTGAGCGAGTAATAGGTGTGCTTACCTTCACGCTTTGCTTCCAGGATGTTGCGCTCACGCAAGATACCCAGATGCTGAGACGCAACTGCCTGCTCAAGCTTCAACTTTCCGTAAATCTCCGTAACACTTTTTGGCTCTCCATCCTTGAGTAACTCTACAATAGCGAGTCGTTTAGGATGTGCAATCGCCTTTAAACTTCGAGCAGTTTGAATAAGCGAATTCGTGTCAATTTCTTTAGTAGACTGATACATTTTAATAGATTCTTTTCCGAGCAAGATTCAACAGAGTTGAAATTTTGATCAAATAATTATAACAGAATCTCTAAAAAGTCAATAAAAGCGGCAATTCTGTTTAACATAGTGCTTTTGCTATCATTAAGGTACGGATTAATATGTTAAATAGAGTGTTTTTATCATATGATAAAATATTATTTTGATAAGGGGCCGATTAATTCAATCATTTTGGTATTAGACCTGCCAGTTTATCGCCTCTTTTTCATGTTGTAAAAGATAGTGGTTGGTGAGCGAAAAATGTCTGCAACCGAAGAAGCCACGATACGCTGAAAGAGGGGAAGGGTGAGGCGCTTTTAGGACCAAGTGTTTTTCCGTATCGAGTACTGCTCCTTTCTTTTGAGCGTAGCTGCCCCACAACATAAATACGAGCCCTTCCTTTTGCTCATTGAGCTGTTTAATAACTGCGTCGGTAAACTGTTCCCAGCCCTTCTTTTGGTGGGAAGCGGCCTCATGAGCACGTACGGTGAGGATCGCGTTCAGCATAAGCACGCCCTGGTCTGCCCAGGCTTGGAGGTGGCCATGTTGCGGAATAATAAATTGCACTGCAGGATCCTCAAACAATTCCTGATACATGTTGCGCAAAGACGGAGGAACCGGAACACCTGGAAGGACTGAAAAACTGAGGCCATGAGCCTGATTGGGGCCATGATATGGGTCCTGACCCAAAATGACAACCTTCACCTTATCAAAAGATGTCGCCTCAAAAGCACTGAAAATAGACTTCCCGGGCGGAAAAATCTGTGCTCCATTTGTTTTTTCCTGATACAAAAAAGCCCTTAACTGCTGAAAATAGCTTTTTGCAAACTCATCTTTAAGAGCGGCTTTCCAACTGGCTTCTATCTTTACATCTGACATGATTGTTGACTTGAGATTCGTGACTATTCTACAATTTTAAAAAAAAACCGTCAGATTCTTGATTTCTCACGCTCAGTTTCGATACTTGCCTACTATGCGATTTGTACTCATTATATCGTCTCTTTTTATAGTACTCATTGTGAGTCCACTTTTTGGCCAAAACGCCAGTAAGGATTCCTGTACCTGTGTGCCCATTTCGGTGGATTCCGCTACCAACAAAGCCGAGCTCATATTTTTTGGAGAAGTGCTGGGAGTAGAGACTAACTGGATGTCTGGTGGTATGAAATACACCTTTCGCGTAAATGGAAGCTGGAAGCAACCTACACCTGAGGTTTTTTATTTAAAAAGTGGCTGGGATGATAATTGTGGAGCATTTTTTAATAAAGGAGAGCGCTATCTGATTTTTGCGAATAAGAATTTCACTGCCTGGCGTACCACTCGTTGCATGCCTAATCAGGTGTGGGATAATGAAAAAACGACGATGTTGGAAGGGTTTGGGCAAAGTTTTACACCTACCGCAGAAACCCTGGATAAAGGCAAGTTTGCCTGGACAATTGGCCTATTGGGAGCTGGTTCAATCCTCTTCTTTTTACTTTTGATAGGAAGAGCGTGGTTGCGTAGGAAGAAGGAATAGGCGTGTAAAAAGGGATGTTATTTTTTGCTTTTTCGTTTTATGGAGATACTAAATACTAGCCTGAACATCAGGCTTCCGAGATGATAAATAGCGGGCAATAGTTTAAGGCCCAAGCACCAAAAGTGACCTCAACGACGTATACACTTCAAAATAAGTGAGGAAAACTGACGTTTTTTGACCAACTCAACCACGAAACACATGAGACGAATTATCATATCAATCATCGCGATAGGCTTTTTGGCTAGTTGCCAGGGAGATACACATGCTCAGAGCGGCGATGCTGGAGCCAATGTGACCTACAATAACGCCTCTACTTCTATAGATAGCCCGGTTAATCCTCAGGATTCCCCGGCTGTAGCAAACCGAGGCCTGGAGCCTCCTCAGGACACACTCAAGCCCAAGTCCATTCAAATCATGCAGGCCGAGGCCTTTTTGATGGAACGCTTGGATGATGAGTCAACTGCAAACGAGGTTCGCGTCTATATTGAAAAAGACCAGAAGGTATCGGCGGTACGCACACTTAGTAAGGCGACCGATATGGCACTACCTGAAGCGAAAGCATTTGTAGACAGCCTCGAGGTGCTTATGGGAACGGCTGAGGTCGAACCTAGCCCAAAGAAAAAATAGCAGATTTAAATCTGTTTGAATGATAGGCCATCCCGAGTAATCGGCGATGGCCTTTTTCTGATTCATCTTTCTGCAAGGATGTTTACTTTAGCCTTACAAACCGAACGAAGACTTTTACCACATTAATAAAAAACATGAAGTTCATACTCATCACATTGAGCCTTCTTTTGGTAGTGTCCTGTGCAAGTGAATCCGATCAAGGAGCACAAACAAAAACTCCAGAGAAGCAAGCCGCGACTCAGCCCGTTCAAAAAGCATCAGGACTCGTAAAGCGAGAAGCTTGTATCGCACTTAGTCCTAAAAGCCTTGCCGATATTATGAGTTGGGATGCTGACTTGGTTAAGTCTGAGCAAATGATGTCTTTGAAAAAAAGGGATGTTACGGTATGTAGTTACCAGTTCGGTGATGATAAAGCATTGGTTAGAATGGCCTGGAAGAGTGAGGCCGCGCAGACGAACGAAGTGCTTACACGTAATTTTGAAAAGTTGTTGGCCGAAGGTGAAGAAAATCTTAAGTACCGTGAAATTTCAAACTCGTCAGATGAGCAAATAATCTGGGGAGTTGGTAAAGACCGTTTTGGGCAGAGCATGTTTATTTTGCGTCAGCGTGCAGGCAATGCTTCTGAAGTACAGATCGAGGTTACTACAATGCGAAGTGAAGAGGAAACATTTTTGGGTTTGATGCAGAAGATACTCAATAAGATTACAGAATAAGATGAACCAACGAATAGCAAATATGGCCCTCGTCGTACGAGATTACGACGAGGCCATTGCATTTTATACCGAGAAGCTGGGCTTCACGCTTGAAGAGGACACGCCGCTAAGCTCGGTGAAGCGCTGGGTGCGGGTGAAGCCTCCTGGGGATCACGATACGTGCCTGCTTCTGGCCCAAGCCGCCAATGAACAGCAACTGGCGAGTGTAGGAAACCAGACCGGAGGTAGGGTATTTCTATTCCTATACACCGATGATTTTTGGCGGGACTATCATTCCATGGTGGAAAAGGGCGTACGATTTGTGCGCGAACCTGTCGAAGAAAGTTGGGGGACCGTTGCGGTTTTTGAGGATTTATATGGAAATTTATGGGACTTTATCCAACCACCACACGATGAATCCAAAAGCGATTAACCTTCAGTCAAAGTTGTCCCTGTTTTCTGAGCAATGGACACCCAAAATCATTGCTCAAATGAATGATTATCACTTTAAGCTCGCCCATGTCGAAGGAGCATTCGCATGGCACGATCACCAGGAAACCGATGAGGTTTTTATGGTGCTGGAAGGGAATTTAAGGATTGACTTCAGAGACAGCTTTGTAGAAATAGGAGCAGGAGAAATGTATGTCGTTCCAAAAGGTGTGGAGCACCGCCCGTTTGCTGAGAAACCATGCAAGATTATGCTTATAGAACCTGCCGGCACGGTCAATACCGGTGAGTCTGGCGGCGAGCTTACCGCGCCTAATGATGTGTGGATTTAATATCTTGTTTTGAGTTTTGGGTTAGGTGTTTTGAGTTTAACCCATAACTCAAAACCCACAACACCAAACTACCTCCGGTTCCGAATACGCATCAAGCCCTCCTGTGCCACCGAAGCGACAAGTGTGCCGTCGGTAGTAAATAAGCTGCCTCGGCAAAAGCCGCGCGAAGCGCTGGCGCTCGGACTATCGACATGATAGAGCAGCCACTCATCGGCGCGGAAGGGGCGGTGAAACCACATGGCATGATCAAGACTGGCGAGTTGTAGGTCTTTTTGGACAAAACTCAGCGCGTGAGGAAGCATCGCCGTCGTCAGTAAGTTGAAGTCTGAGGCATACGCCAGCACACAGCGATGCATAAGTGCCTCCTTTGGCAAAGCCTCCGTCGCACGGATCCACACATTACGCAGAGGAGGATGCTTCTCCGGGTTGATCGGGTCGATCAATTCTACCGGACGAAAGTCGATAGGGCGTTCATTCAGAAATACTTCCCTCCATCCTGAAGGGAGCTTTTCAAAAAATGATTTGTACTTGGTATAGACATCGTCCAATTCGTGCGGAAGCGGCACATCGGGCATCGTATTTTGGTGGTCATGCCCTTCTTCTTCTTTTTGGAAAGAAGCTGCAAGGTGAAAAATAGCTTTGCCGTGCTGAATTGCTGTTACTCTCCGCGTGCTGAAACTGCCTCCGTCACGTGTACGCTGCACCTGGTAGATAATCGGAATACGCATGTCGCCCGGCAGGATAAAGTAGCCATGAAGGCTATGGGGCAGCCGATCCGGATCATCCATCGTCTGCGCCGCGGCGCTTAGCGCCTGCGCCAAAACCTGCCCTCCAAAAACCGAGGCACTACCGATATCCTTGCTCACTCCCCGAAATAAATTTTCTTCAAGCTTTTCCAGGCGGATTAATTCGGTGAGGTTGCTCATGTTTGATGATTAGCTGATTTGGATAATTTGATGATGAACGGTGGGCAATTTGCAAAACAGTGGTCAGACCACTTAAGTCGTCAGACCACTTGCGCGCACGCGCGCGATTCTACGCTAAGCATAAGATTTCGTTCAAAATGGAGATTCTGGGCCTTTTGTCAATGAGGAAATTGCATTGCTATCATTGATCTTGATTAGCCTGTTTTCTTTTCAAAATTACAACTTTTGAATCGAGGTTCATGATCGTTGTATTATGACCCGTTTTGACTATTGTTTTTCCCCAAAAGCAATGTCCGCAGCATACTGTAGCATCTTTAGCCTGCTCGATCACTTCTCGTATTTTGGGATTGCCAATAAAGCCAAGCTCTGGAAAGTCGGGAGTTTCATGGAGCAAAACAAGGTCGAGCCCTTTTTTAAGCAGCCTTTTTAACGTAATCAAAAAATCACCCTCTTCAACTCGATTGGGCTTTCCTTTCCTGCCGATAATGCCGCTGATACCTCCAATTGATAAGCCATCGATCTGTAGATGCTCTTTGTGCAAAAGATGAATCCCAGGACTTGACTGAAAGTCGGATTGTTCTTCTTTTGTGCCAAATGTATCATGATTTCCGGCTACTCCTGCAACCCAGTCAAAGTGTTGTTTGAAGGTTATCCAAACTTCACGGGCATCTCCGCTTGCGCCTCTTTTTTCAAGATTTGCATACAAATCCCCACATAGCAATACCCCGACTTTGGAATCTGGGTCGGCTGCAAGCTCTATGTGCAAAAATAGGCGTAGAAACTCAGGTAGAGTCTTGCCTAAAAGTATATGATCACCTTTTTTCTGAACTACGCCTTGAAGATCTGAGCATAGAATAAGATAGTCGATAACGGTTTGTTGGTGCGAAAATTCCCCAACATATATCGGCAATGACTTGTGTATGATAATGGGCTCACCGCGTTGATCCAAGCCTGTACCCACTTCCAGATAAGGATAGTATTCTACAGGTTTATCATCATTCAACAAAATGTCCATGCTGCAACAAGCTCAAAATCAGCTAATTATCAAACCATTCATCATCAAATCAGCTAATCAACCCTTGCGCTTATTCGGATTCTTAATCTTCGCATTCGCGTCTACGCCTTCCAGTATCTGAATCTTAAGACCATCGGACAAGCCGGTTTTGATCATGCGCTTTTCGAAGTTTTGTTCAGAAGTCTCTACTTCCACAAAAGGCTTGTCGCCATCAAATTGAACGAGTGCTTCATTGATCGCAAGGACGCTGTCTACGCGTTGCAAGACGATGTCTGCATTGGCAGAGTAATTAGCACGTACAAACAAGCCTTTTTTCAACTCAAGATCAGCACGGATTTCGAAGAGAACTGCGCCGTTTTCTTCCACGCCTTTTGGGGCGATGTATTCAAGCTTAGCGTTATATTTTTCATCTTCGATCGCTCCAATGGTGAGTTGCAGGTCCATGCCTGGGCGGATTTTTCCTACTTCAGATTCATCGACATTTCCTTCGAAAATGAGATCGTCCATATCGGCGATCATCGCGATGGTGGTGCCATCGTTGAAGGTGTTTGCCTCGATTACCGAGTTGCCTTCTTCGATAGGAACATCGAGCACCATGCCACCGGAAGTAGCTCGTACGAGCGTATTTGCGGCTTTATCGAGGCGAGCGGTAGTTCCTTTTCGGATGATATCCAGATTGTCCTTGGAGGCTTCCACTTCCTGCTTGGCGTTGTTGAAGGCAAGTTCAAACTGCTGAAAATTGGCCGCTGGAATTACTCCCTCGTCCATGAGACGCTTATTGCGATCGTAGTCTTGCTGGGCATTCTTAAGATTGAGCTGAGAGAGTTTTACGCGGTTTTCGGCAGCGTTGAGGCTCGCGAGGTTAGGGATCACCTTGATTCTCGCGATTAAAGCGCCTGCTTTCACGACTTCGCCCGGCTCGACATAGAGCTTGTCTACGATGCCTGATACACGAGGCTTAATTTCGATTTCTTTACGCGGAACGACCTTGCCGGTCGCGACGGTTTTCTTCACGATCGTTTCGGTGGAAGCTTGTTCGGTTACATAGCGAACAGGTACTTCCTGCTCTTTGCTATACAACCACCATAAACTACCAGCAAATAATGCTATCAGAATGATTAAAAACAGGGCTATGAGTATTCTACGCATGATTTATTTAGTTCAATGTATAATTGAGAATTGAAAATGGAGAATTGAACAAATAGGAATTTTACAATGAAAGGCATGTTTAGCACGAACTCATTTCACATCAAAACAGGTAATTCTCCATTTTTAATTTTCCATTCTCAATTGTTTGTCATTCTCCATTATTTATTCGCTTCGTAAAGCATCTACAGGTTTGATTGAAACTGCCTGAAAGGCAGGCAGAAGTCCGGCAAGAATGCCCGCGAAAGTAAGAATAGAAATGGCCACCAGTGGGACTTTCATCTTTACACCAGGATTGGCAAACATATCGACTCCACCAGATTGATTGACTACAAAATTGAGCAATTCGACTACGCCCACTCCCATGACCATGCCGATCATGCCCGCTGCAAGCGTGATGACCAGTGCCTCGGTAACGACCATGCCAATAATGCCCCAGGGTTTTGCGCCAAGGGCTCTGCGTACGCCAAACTCTTTGGTACGCTCCTTCACCACAATAAGCATGATATTCATAACACCGATAATGCCAGCGAGCAAGGTTCCTGTTCCCACCAGCCAGACAAGTAAGGTGATGCCTAAAAAGAGGTTGCTCACATCAGAGAATTCCTCTTCCATATTCCATGAGCCCAATGAGCGATCGTCTTCAGGATTAACCCGATGACGTCTTCGAATAATGTCTTTGACCTGTTCGCCTACTTTGGATACGGGTACTCCAGGCTTGGCAGTCATCGCCAACCACCCGATACGATCTCCAAAGTTAAAGGATTGCTTGAATATGGTGAAAGGGAAATACATAGTCTCCTCTGCATCTCGGGCATCTTCTCCTTCCACACGAGTTTTGAAGACGCCTATTACCTGAAATGGCATACCTTGTACATTGATATATTTGCCAACAGGGTCATCGTCTTTTTCAAATAACTGCTCCTGAATTCGCTTGCCGATTACGACTACTTTCCTGTTTTCTTTAAGGTCATGTTGGTTGAGAAAGCGGCCATTTGTCATGTCAAATAGCGCCACTTCACGGATGTTTGGATAGTCGCCGTAGCCTTTGAAAGTCCCTTCGTTTTTGCCGTAGGTAACTAATGCACTGCCACGATAACCTCCTACTTGAGAGCGTGGACATAAAACCCCAAGGTTATCGACCTCATTTAAAACGGCTTCATAATCGCTGAGCGTCATTTCGAAGCTTCGGCCCGCTGGTAGTCCATCATAAGGCATGGTAGTACTCCTCGTCCAGACGGTCATGCTATTCGTTGCACGACCTGAAAACTCCTGGTAAACCCCGTTTTTCAATCCGTTTGAAGCGCCGAGCATAATGGTAAGCATAAATACTCCCCAGCCTACCCCGAAAGCGGTAAGAATGGTGAGCAGCAAATTTGCGCTCAGGGTGTCAAGTATTTCTGTCCAAAAATCGCGGTCAAACATGGTTGATTAGCTGATTTGATGATATGAGGATTAGCTAATGGAGGTTACTGTGATGGCAAATGTTACACTATATTTTTATCAAAAAAATCATTATCAAATCAGCTAATTACTAAATTAGCTAATCATCAAATCAAACTTATTCATCACGTAAAGCTTCAATAGGTCGTATGCGAGCAGCCTTGATAGCGGGAATCGCGCCGGCCAAAAGGCCTGCAGCAACAATGACTCCCAAGGCAATAAATACGACTGGTAAGCTTACGCCAGGATTATTGAAATAGGGCGCTCCTGAGCCAAGGCTCACATTCATTATTTCCAATACGATAATACCTGTAAATAATCCAAAATAGCCAGCCAGTCCTGTAATGATGAGTGATTCCATCATAATGAGACCGACCACATTTATGGGCTTAGCACCAAGTGCTTTTCGAATACCGATTTCACGTGTCCGCTCTTTGACCACAATCAGCATAATCACCATTACACCGATTACGCCAGCAAGTAAAGTCAAAACACCGATGACCGAAACAAAGAGCTTGATCATAGTGATGATAGAAGAAAATCGTTGAAACTCTTCTATATTATTCCTAACCCAGACAGCACGTTGGTCCTTTGGGTCGAAGGTGTGACGCTCCGCAAGTAGCTGGCGAGTGCGGCGCTCTATTTTCTGGCTTTCTTCCAAATCCGCATCACCGATGGTAAACATCATTTGGCGGATATTATTGCTGCCTCCAAAGGCGCGTTGCGCCGTCGTGATCGGAAGGTAGATCATCTCCTCTTCACCTGGCCCGCCCTTATCTTCAAATGTTCCTATTACCCGAAAAGGGATTCCATTGACATTGAGATATTTGCCAAGTGGATTCACGTTTTTGAATAACGCATCTGCAGCTCGCTTTCCTACGCAGGCGACTTTCGCATATTCCGTCAGGTCGCGCTCATTGAGGTAGCGACCATTTTTAACCAAGGTGTTTTCTAGTTTTTGGTGAGCAGGATGTACGCAACGAACCGAGAAGGAACCATACTCTTTTCCATAGTTTACTGTTACCCCACCGCTTATGAAATAACGACCTGTGATATGCTCTACGCCTTCGACCTCTTGCTGCATCGCCACTATGTCGTCGATTGTAAATTGGGGCCTGCGGCCTGTCTGCATGCCTTTGTAAGGAGTGGAGGTTCTCCCGGGCCATACCCAGATGCTGTTGGTCGCATCATCCTGAAACATCTCTTTCACACCATTATGCAAGCCTTCTCCCGCACCCAATAGTATAACCAGAATAAAGATTCCCCAAGCCACCATAAAGGAGGTGAGAATAGACCTTAACAGGTTCTTCTGGAGCGATTCTATTATTTCGTAGAGCATGTGGTAGTAATAGAGACACGAATATAGTCGCCAAGGATGCAGCTTTATTACCTGGACACTTTTTTTATTAAAAAATGATTATCACGATTGGTTTCTTATGGGAGAGAAGTTTTGCAAAACACCCTTACGAAACGTGATAATTATTAAAAGAAGCAGTATAAAAAACTAGCCATGAACTCGAGGGTTCATGACTAGCTTATAAAAATTCAACATGAAATGTCTTCGCTAAGAGACTGTTTGGGATTTTATTCAAAAACCTTCAAATAGAAGATTTGTCATTTCGACAAGCACAGGGTAAACTGCTTCGCGGCTGCTTATGACAAGTTTTTGGAACACGTTGACTTCCAGGCAAATACACAACGTTTGTTACTTGCTGTTGCCAAAGGCAACAATGCTCCGGAGGAGCATTTGGTCGGTAGCCGATGAATTTCATCGGTGTTTCCGCTCCAGAGGAGCGGTCCTCTGAATGTGTCGCTCCTCTGGAGCTCAAACATGGAG
>JBGCFB010000179.1:0-5392 GCA_045106685.1 Bacteroidia bacterium
CAGGCTTTAGCCTATAAGTGAATATATTATTGCCTGGGGTTTTAACCCCAGGCTCCAAGAAAAACCATCCTCAGGCTTTAGCCTATAAGTGAATATATTATTGCCCGGGGTTTTAACCCCAGGTTAAGTGCCTTGTAATAGTAGAAAGATAAAAGTATTAAAGCTTCAAGAATATTCATTCACAGGTTTTTCAAAAATCTAGAATCACTCCTCTGCAATCACCAATCTCCAATCCACCATGTACACAATGGATTGGAGAGGAGTGATTGGTGATTGGGAATTTGAGAAAGGGTTTTAACCCCAACTCAAGCTTCCTATATTTGTGACCTAAGATCCCCAAGCATGTACGATCCACATCTCCATCAACGCATTGAAACGACGCTAACCAAGTATAGCAAAAAGCTGAAAGGCAAAGCTGCCAATACCTTTGCAGCCCGATTAGGAGCCAATCTTGGCGAAATCCGCAAATCTTTTGAATCGCTCTATGGAGAGCAAGATGGAGTAGAAAAGCACTTCGGACAATTGCTGGAGATCCTTGCAGAGGCTGCCGGCGAGCGCCCTGCGGCCTTGCGCAAGCGCGACAGCCAGCGCGAACTACAACCCGATTGGCTTACCGATCCCTCCATCACAGGCATGGCCCTTTATGTTGACCGCTTTGCGGGAGATATCAATGGCGTCGCCGATAAACTAGATTACCTGGAAGACCTGGGTGTCAACTGGTTACACTTACTGCCACTGCTTGACTGTCCTGAAGGCAGCAACGATGGTGGATATGCCATACGCGACTACCGCAAGGTAGATGAACGCCTTGGTACTATGGATGATCTTCGCGGCTTGACGGAAAAATTGCATGAAAAAGACATGCTGCTCACCCTCGATTTGCAACTGAATCACACCTCCGATCAACACGAGTGGGCCCAAAAAGCTCGCCAGGGTGATGAACGCTATCAACGCTTTTATTATACCTATCCTGATCGCCGCGTACCGGATACCCTGGAGGAAACGATGCCAGAGGTTTTTCCCAACAGCTCTCCCGGCAATTTTACCTACATCCCAGAAACTGACTCCTGGGTGATGACGGTATTTCACGATTATCAGTGGGACCTTAATTATCGCAATCCGGAAGTCTTTTTGGAAATGCTAAAGGTGATGTTGTTTATGGCAAATCTGGGGGTGGACATCTTGCGCCTCGGTACACCTGCATATACATGGAAGCGTATAGGGACTTCTTGCCAAAACCTTTGGGAAGCGCATCTATTGTTACAATTATTCAAAGCCTGTACGCAGGTTGTTGCTCCAGCCATGGTCTATATCGCCGATGCGATCGTCGCTCCTCGCGAGATTATCCGATATTTTGGTGAAGGCAGCAAAGCTGGACATGAATGCGAAGTAGCCTATAATGCCACCTTTATGGCCTTATTGTGGGATGCGCTTGCTACCAAAGACGCTCGCTTACTCCGGCAGGCTATGAACCGATTGCCCAATAAGCCGCTCGGTACTACCTGGATCAATTATGTACGTAGCCATGACGATATTGGGCTTGTCTTCGATGACGCAGATATTTATGCTGTGGGCTATGAAGCTCCGTCTCACCGTAGGTTTTTACTAGATTTTTATTCTGGAAAATATAAGTCGTCCAAGTGTAAAGGAGCCATATTCAGCCATAATCTCAAGACAGGCGATGCCCGCATTAGCGGTTCATTAGCAGCATTGACCGGCCTTGAATATGCTGTTCAGGAAGGAAATGATGAAGATGCTAAAGTTGCTGCAGATCGCATCACCATGATGCACGCGCTTATACTCGCTTATGGCGGTTTGCCTATGCTCTACTACGGAGATGAAATCGGCATGCCTAACGACTATAGCTATGTGAAGGATGATGATAAAGCCTATGATAATCGCTGGATGCACAGACCAGTAATAGACTGGAAGCTTGCTGCTCAGCGTGAAGATACTTCCTCCATTCCAGGGCAGATTTTCAATAGCTTAAAGCACCTAATCGCTGTTCGTAAGGAAAGTCCAGAGTTCGCTGACCTCAATAATATTAATTGGGAGAAAACAGACAACGATCACGTCCTGGGCTTTTTGCGCTGGGATAAAGCTGGCAGACGGACCTTAGTTTTGGCGAACTTCAGCGATGAATCTCAACAGCTCTCGATTGGGACATTGAGACGGTGCGGATTGAATCCTTCACTCGTGAAAGACCGCATTGGGAATAGCGAACTTGCCCTTGATCACGAGGTATTCCTTATCGAAGGCTATCAATGTGTATATCTTTCAGAAAATCATGATTGAACCTTTTGTAATAACGTTCAATGATGAATGACTAATGATTAATTACCAAATGAACCAACATGCGCCTATCCTATAACAGTCCCGTAATTCTGACATTTACCCTGATCTCAACTGCGGTATTGGTTTTAACCCAATATATCGGAATGGACCTCAATGGCTTCTTTTCAGTTGCAGAGAGCATGTCCTGGACGAATCCGCTTTCTTATTTCAGGCTTTTTACACACGTAATTGGCCACGCTAATACAGAGCACTTGGTAGGCAATTTTACCTTCATCTTGCTTATTGGGCCTATTTTGGAGGAAAAATATGGAAGCAAAGACATCCTGTTTATGATTGTGGTGACTGCGTTCGTTACAGGATTATTGTATATTCTCTTCTCTAGTATTTTTGGTGATCCAAATATCAATGAAGGACTTCTTGGTGCGAGTGGTATTGTATTTATGCTCATTATCCTAAGTTCACTTACCAATTTCCAGAAGGGCACAATTCCATTGACCTTTATTCTTGTAGCGATCCTATTTTTGGGAAAAGAGATTTACCAGGGCTTAACTTCTGAGGACAATATCTCTCAGCTTGCACACATTGGAGGCGGAATTTGTGGAGGAATTTTAGGCTTTATAGCAGAGAAGGGCAAAATGAATAAAAGCACTGTTTCATAAATTATAGCGACTCCTTTTATCTAAAACGATTTCGTCCCAAGTCATTTCGCTACGCCGGAAAGACTTGGGACGAAATCATATAAATAGGGCTTTTGTTAGCCAGTTCGAATGCTTAATTTTGCTTGCACAATACATTAACCAGAAACACACACATCTCACAATATGAGTTTTATAGAATCCATTTACGCACACGAAATCCTCGACTCTCGCGGCAACCCGACAGTAGAAGTAGAGGTCATTACCGATGAAGGTATTTTGGGGCGCGCTGCTGTTCCTTCTGGTGCCAGTACAGGTATTCACGAAGCTGTTGAATTGCGCGACGGCGATACTCGTTACATGGGAAAAGGTGTCCTTAAGGCCGTTCAGAATGTGAACGAATTTATCGCTCCCCGCATGGAAGGAATGCCGGTTTTTGAACAAATAGAAATCGACCAGTACCTCCTTGAAATGGACGGCACACCTAATAAAGGTAATCTCGGAGCAAACGCCATATTGGGCGTTTCACTAGCGGTAGCCCACGCTGCTGCTAATTCTATGGAGCAGTCGTTATTCCGCTATGTTGGCGGTATCAACGCGCGCTTACTGCCTGTTCCGATGATGAATATCATCAACGGTGGTTCACACGCCGACAACTCCGTGGACGTACAGGAATTTATGATTATGCCTACCAATGCTCCGAATTTCCGCGAAGCATTACGCATGGGCGCAGAGGTATTCCATCACCTCAAGAAAGTGTTGAAAGACAAAGGTCTTTCTACCAATGTAGGTGACGAAGGTGGCTTCGCGCCAAACCTCGCTTCCAACGAGGACGCCATCAAAGTGATCCTTCAGGCAATCGAAAATGCTGGTTACAAGCCAGGTGATGATATTCAGCTTGCGCTCGACGTTGCGAGCTCTGAGCTATACAATAAGGAAACAGGCCTCTATGAGCTAAGCCATTCAACAGGTGACAAGCTCAAGGCATCTGAGATCGTCGATATGTGGAGCGACTGGTGCAGCAAGTATCCGATCGTTTCGATTGAAGACGGTTGTGACGAGGAAGACTGGGACGGTTGGAAGTTGATGACTGAAAAGCTTGGTGACAAGATCCAGCTTGTAGGTGATGACTTGTTTGTAACCAATGTAGACTTCCTCCAAAAAGGAATCGACATGGGCGTAGCAAACTCCATCCTGGTAAAGGTAAATCAGATCGGTACGCTCACTGAGACCATCGACGCTGTACAGCTTGCACACCGCAATCGCTACACCAGCGTGATGAGTCACCGTTCTGGTGAAACAGAAGATACAACCATCGCTGACCTCGCTGTAGCCTTGAATACCGGCCAGATCAAAACAGGTTCAGCCTCTCGTTCCGACAGGATCGCCAAGTACAATCAGCTACTTCGCATCGAAGCCGAATTGGGCGACACCGCCGAGTACGCCGGATTGGACTTCCGCCGTGCGTAAAGACGCAAGATATTGCGTCTCAACTGTCAGACGCAAGATCTTGCGTCTTTACAGATATCGCCAATTCGTGGCCCATTTGGGAAGCGAATTGGCGATTTTTTTTACTTATTGATGGAGGTATAAATAGTATTTTTACAAAAACGATATAGCTCTGAATGTTAAATCCTGAAACCTCATTATGAAAATCACCCTTAGTATTATCCTGTTATGCTTGCTAGCAGCTTGTGATAATCATAAGCCAGCTTCTCCGAAGCCTGTACCTGGATTGTCTGCCAATTTCGAAAATGCATTGGCAAATATTAATGATTCTACCACTCAGTCACTGGATAAGGCTACGGCGCTTTTTCAGGAATACGCACTAAAGACCGAGAATCTTGCCCAACGCGATTCGCTGTTTATGCCGTTTTTTGGCTTCTACAATATCGGACGGACGTTGTTGGCTGAGGAGCCGATGGACGTAGTTGAGCGATATGGATTTGAAAGGGTGAAATATAAAGGAGAGCCTGCTATATTTCCTGTTCCGCATGAATATTGGGACACCAACATTCTCCAATATCTTTCAAAGCCGATGCAGCAATTTTGCAACCAACAGCTTTCTGAGTTTTTAGCTCCCAAGAATCTAAAGACGATGGCCGCCAATACCATTTGGTGGGAAAATTTCAACAAGCAACATCCCGAGTTCTTTTTAAAAGAAATGACGACCTATCATTACAAAGATTGGCATCTGAAAAACCTGCTTGAAGGCACCGAATTTGTTTCGATATTGGATAAAGAAAATAAACTCAAAGAAGAAGCCAGGTCAGTATTTCAACGCGTATTGGAGGAACACCCTGAATCCGAAACGGCTAAGGCGATTCGGGAGAGGTTGGATGAGATTGAGATAAATTAATAGACTCGTTTATCAACCATGACAAGGGAAAATTTCGAAAATCAGATCAAAAAGCCGGCTGCCTTATTTCAAGTCGGTGGATTTAGACCGTTAGATTCGTTAA
>JBGCFB010000018.1:0-3902 GCA_045106685.1 Bacteroidia bacterium
AATATACATCAATCCGAAGGTGTCGTCGTTCAGCAATAGGGTGCCAGAAAAGGTCACCATCTCATCCATTTTGAAGCGTCGATGGCCGTCTTTGAGCCACAGTTCGATGACGGATTCCATGCCGGATTTCCCACAAAAAAAGCAGGTAGCATTTGGCTGGGCAGAAAGCATATAGCTATTGCCGTCGACGTCCATAGGGATGACATATCCTTTGATTGAAATAAGCTGGCCATTCAGGCGCTGAACCGCTGCGCCGGGAGTCGGCTTATCGCCATCGGCCATGCCGGGAGACTGGTAGGCCTTGTAGCGTACCTGCGCGAGCACTGCCCAATCAATAACGGTTGGCAGCGTAGGTGTCTGAGCCTGCGTCCAGGCGATGGTCATCACCAATATGGCAATTATGCTACGGAGATATTTCGCGATCATCGATTGGCTACTTTTGATTTCAATATTAAAACCAGACCTTTGTTCCTAAACGCAAAACTATAGCAAAACATGCATATTCTACGCCTAATTTTCATCCTCTTAGTCAGTTTGACGGTAAGCTGTCAGGCGCAAAAGTCCGCTATTCCAAAGGTCTTTTCAAAAACTGTAAAATCAGACAAAAAGGGAGAACCTTATGTTTTGGTAGATGGACGCCTATTCAATATGTCACATTTTGCGGGAATTGATATGAATATGGCCAAACCAGCTTTTACTGGCACAGCAGACGGCTTACAGCTACAATTTACAGAGCCAAAGGCTGTAATGGGGATTTTCTTTGGCTTCCTTCCGTATGATGACTCCAAACACCCGATGCCAGTATATCGCAATTTTAGTCTGGCTGATTCGACAGGGAAACTCAATATTGACATCAAGCATCTAACAGGGCGCTATGATATGATTGGCTGGGTTGAAAAGGGAATGGGATCTATCGGCTACCGTGTCGTAGGACCAGAAGGGATTCTCTTATATGACGGTGTTATTACGTTCGTGGGAACCCCTGAAGGGCCATTCGCAGTCGCTAACACCATCATAGACGGACCGACTGTAAATCAAGTAGGGCCTGATAGCTGTGTGATTGCTTTTGGTACCAATATTCCTGTTAAGGCAATGATTGAAGTAGACCGTCCTGGAACACGTGCAATGCTGCTGGCTTTTACAGATGAAAGCGCACGAACAAATCATGAAATTCATCTTACAGGACTAATGGCTGACACTGAGTATCGCTATACCGTTTATTATGGTGGTGATCAGGATAAACAAGCCTCCAAGTTCAAACAAAGCTACAGTTTTAAAACAGCCCCAAAAGCAGGTACGCGCAAGCCTTTTGTATTTGCTTATGCCAGCGATTCGCGCGCAGGTTATGGCGGTGGAGAGCGTGACTTCGCAGGCTCCAATGCCTATATCATGAAGAAGATTATGGGCCTCGCCAAAAAGAACGACGTTGCCTTTTTCCAGTTCTCTGGTGACCTGATCAATGGTTATTCCGATAGCGATAGCCGCATGAAATTGGAGTACGCCAGTTGGAAACGCGCGGTGCAGCCTTTTGCTCACTATTTCCCTGTGTATGTAAGCATGGGCAACCACGAAGCCTATGTGTACAAATTCAAGGATGGCACAAAATACGGCCTTCAGATTCCGCACTTTCCAGCGGCTGATGCCTCAGCAGAATATCTGTTTTCGCAGGAATTTTCACTCCCACAAAACGGCCCTGTAAGCGAGGACGGCGCCTGGTATGATCCTGATTCCGAAAAGATGGATTTCCCGTCGTATAAAGAAAATGTATACCACTATACCTATGACAATGTCGCGGTGATCGTCCTTAATTCGGACTATCTATATACGCCTACGACATCTGCCATTCCCAAAGTCGGTGGAGGCATGCACGGCTACCTGATGGATCAGCAGATGGCCTGGCTTGAAAAGACGATCGCCATGTATGAAGGAGACGCGGCAGTCGACCACATTTTTGTTACACAGCACACGCCTTGCTTCCCCAATGGAGGTCACGTAGGTGATGATATGTGGTACAGAGGAAACAATGAATGGCGTCCTTTTATTGGTGGCAAAGCGATGAAAAAAGGTATTCTTGAGCGCCGTGATGAGTATCTCGATATCCTTGTCAACAAGTCCAAGAAGGTGTTGGGGATCCTCACAGGTGACGAGCACAATTTCGCCCTAACGACAATTTCGCCTGACATGCAGATCTATCCTGATAGCGGTTACTTTGCTCCTCGCATCGAGCGCGAGCGCACGATATATCAGGTAAATAACGGCGCAGCCGGAGCGCCATATTATGCTCAGGAACAAACGCCCTGGTCAGATCATGTAAGCGGCTTCACGACCCAAAACGCCCTTGTGCTTTTTTATGTAGAAGGAAACAAAGTGGAGATGGTCGTACGCAATCCTGATACGCTGGAAGACATCATGCGCAAGGTATTGCGGGATTGATTTGATGATTAGCTGATTTAGTAATTTGATGATGAATGATTGATAATTCGATCATTGGTCATTTATCATTTATCATTGGTTATGCTCATTGAAGTTGTCTAACGAAACCCAAAAGGGTTGTCATGTCGAGCCGCGAAGCTGGCGAGACATCTTGACTTATAGTCAATTAGTCGACAAAGTCAAGATTTTTCCTCAGCTCCGCGAGTCGAAATGACAACTTTGCTAAAAAATTGGCTTACACGGATTCGTTAGACAACCTCATTATCAAATCAGCTAATTAACCCCATCAGCTAATCAACATGTGGTTATTCTTTCTATACTTTGGGACGCTTCTGTTCTTCATGCGGCAGGTCGCTCGCTCGGCGCATCAGCGTGGTCTTATGGACTGGCACTGGGGAATTATAGCACTTATTGTATGGATTGTAAGTAGCGTAGCTATTCATCTCGCCGATGAGCACTTTAATACTGCTGTTTATATCGGGCCATTTTCTGTGTTGGGCTATCTTGCATCAATCCTTTCGTGCAGTGTCTTGTGGCTTTCTTTAACAAAGTTCAGGAAGGAAGAAAGTCCTGAAGATTTGCTCCATGAATTTGGGAAAAACCAGAAGGAAGAAGGAAGATGATCGAATTATTCCTATACCTTTCCACCCTTCTATACTTCATGCGAGAAATCGCAGATACTGCTCATTACGCAGGCTACACGCATTGGCATTGGCGTCTAGGGACGCTTTTTGTCTGGTTTTTAGGCGGATCGACAATGTATCTGGTCGAAGCTATTTTCACTTTTGAGGAAAATTACGGCCTGATTTCCATCCCTGGCTATCTGGTTTCAGTAGTTTCTTGTGGCATATTATGGCTATGCTTGGAAAGGTTTAAGCCACCTCAAAATCCGCGAGATATGATCGACGATATCGGAATAAATGATTAGTCATCAGCTAATCAACTGAGTTCTCGTTGAATCCGATTTGATCATATACATCGGCGAGTGGAAGCGCGATTTCCATAGAAGGGATTTCAGCAATTGCATCGAGTCCTTGGTAGCTTTTAATTCGCCATAAGTCCACATCCTCACGCTGATATACAGAAAGTAGCGGCTGATCCTGATGTACGATGATATACGTTTGAAGGCTTTCCAGGCTATGGTATTCTTCAAACTTTACACCGAGATCGATCACCTTAGTGCTTTCAGATAACACCTCAACAATGAGGTAAGGATTGGTAATGACATCAGTCCGTTTTTTTAAAAACTTTACCTCATCTGCAATAATCACCACATCAGGATATCGAGAAGTCTGAAATTTCTCGATCCAAAGCTTTATATCACTTCCTAATACATTAAACTTATCATTCGTTTTTCCTAAAATAAATCTTAGAGTGAATAAAATATTACTCGCAATTAATGAATGAAAATAGGTTCCTCCAGCCATAGGTATAAGTGCTCCGTTTACAAATTCGTGTTTTTCCTGTGC
>JBGCFB010000180.1:0-11095 GCA_045106685.1 Bacteroidia bacterium
TAACAGATGTGCAAGGCAAACTTCTTAGATCAGAAGATCACAACCTTTCGATTGGCGAAACGAGCCTCCAGTTCGATATGCGTGCCTTAGCAGAAGGCCTTTATTTTATTGAGGTGTACGCTGAAAATGCGAAGCGAAGGACGGTGAGAATTTTGAAACGAAATTGATCTGCTCGACCTTAAAAGATCGAGCAATAATGAGAGGTATAGGTGCTAAAGCAACAAGAAACTTTTTCACGGGGCTTTAGCACCTAGATTCTTATACTATTGCCCGGGGAGGGAACGGATTTATCCCCTGGGGCAAGAATAAGCATCTCAAAATCGCGCACTCAGCCCAAGCGTCGCCTGAAAGCCCAGATCATCCGCAAAATAGCGCTGACGGTTAAGGTAGTCGCGGTATGAGACATTCAGCATATTGTTGAGGCGAACGAAAAAGCGCAAGCGCGATTTCTTCAACTGCATGTCTGTAGAGAGCGTAAATGCCAGTAGATTATATGCTTCTGGAGGAGCAAGGAAATCCTGGCTAGCGAGGAGGTTGTTTTGTCTGAAAGTAAAGATGTTTTCTACTTCGAAAACGGTGTTTTCTAAATGGCGCTTACCGAGCTTTATTTCAAAAGGAAGTTCATATTCCAGATTGCCTTTCAGGCGATTTGCCGGCATGAAAACGAGCGGAATATCATTGGAAATATCGTCGCCCTTGATATAGCTATATGTCATACCCAGACCCAGCCATTCGCTTATATTATACCGACCTGTCAGGTCTAGACCGAAGATGCGTCCATCGGTTTGTTCATAAGTAAAAACGGGGAAAACGCCTCGTATGGTAGGGCGTCGTTCTGACTGCGGTTGGAGAAAAATATAGTCAGCGATTTGTTGAAAATAGCCGAGCACTTCGAAAGAGATTTTTTCATCAATATTTCCCTGAAAAGCACTGGTAAGTTTGAGTGTTCTTTCTGGTGAAAGCGTTGGGTCACCTTCTTCGATGCCGCTTACGCCTTGATGTAAACCATTGCTATACAGCTCGTTAATAGCTGGGTTTCGGCTGGTGTAGCCCAGGCTGGTGGAAAAGTTGAGGTGCTCGCCAAGCTCAACAAGCCAACCGGCAGAGCCACTTACATTATGGAAGTTTTCCTTAAACCGCTCAATCTGGGGAGGGCTGCTGCGTTTGATTGTAACCGCATCTTGATACACATGATCATAGCGTAAGCCCAGCTCAAAACGTGATTTCTGAGTTTCTTTATTGAGTATAAAAAATGCGCTGGATGTGTAACTCAAATAGTCAGGGATAAGCGGTAAAATCCCTGTTTCGGGTTGGTTAGTATTGTTGACAATATTGAGTTGAAGGCCGGTTTTTATCGTGGTGGCATGATCGAATGACCCATGGTACACGCCTTCGGCAAAGTAGTTCCCTTGCTTTAGGCTAAGTGCAGGTCTGTCGGATCGTCCATTTCGCCGCACATCAAATTCCTTTCGGATATTCAGTTGTCCGGCAAGATTAAACTTGAGCCAGGTTCCTTCTTTCAAAAAGACCTTTGCATGTGCCTTGATCAGATGATGATTTACAGACTGGCTGGGCGCATCGATTGCATAACTGAAATCTGGTTCTGTGAAAAATGGCACGTCACGCCCAAAGGCTGATACCAGATCATTTGGAGTGCCAATATGCGAGCCTCGCAGTACGCCCAAATTGGTATTGAAGGTGCTGATATATAGACTGGTAAACAGCTTGTCTGAAATCGTTTTTTCAAATGAAAGGGCAAGATTGGCTTCTTCCGCGCCTGTATTATTGAGGAAGTAATCTGCCGTTCGGCCATCGCCTCGCTTTTTGAGCGTTCCATTTACACTCCATGCCAGCGCAGGCTTATATTGTTTTAATTGGAGATTGAGGCCATGGCCTCGGCCATTGGATTCGTAGAAGTAGGCGGCTTTGCCATGGATGTGAGGCTCGGTGCCGATTTTGGGAGCTTCCACCAAAATAATGCCTCCCATATTAGAGCCAGGGTAGGCGAGGGCATTGGCGCCCTTAACGACTGTGATGCGGTTCGCCGCCAACGGGTCGATCTCTGGACTATGGTCATTGCCCCATTGTTGACCGCTTTGAGGAACGCCGTTGTTTAGAATCGTTAGGCGGTTTCCGTACATGCCATGCACGATTGGCTTTGCGATATTATTCCCATTTTTTACCACACTTACGCCCGCCACAGAAGCAAGCATATTACTCATGTTCTGTTCGATACGGTCACTTATATGTGATGCGTCGATTGACTGCGTCTGGATGTCATGTTCATTATGCACATTGCCATGCACGACGATCCCTTCCAGTGCAAAATGACTATGCGGTAAGTTAATTAACAGCGTAGTGTCTGTATCAATTTGAAAGAAAAATTGCTTAGGCTCACATCCCACATGTCTGAAAACCATATGATATCCACCAGGACACATATTGTCCCATTGTACAGAACCAGCTATACCTGTCACCACAGATTGGTCTAGTTCCTGAACATGAATATGAACGGCTTCCAGAGCAGTGCCTGTCTCTGCATCGAGTACCGTAGCTTGAACTGTTAGGCTGCAGTTTTGTGAAAAACTCCAGGAGGAAAGACCGATATAGAAAAGTGTAACGGCAAGCATCCAGTGAATGCTTGCCGTTTTTTTACAAGAAGTATATCTCATGAATTAGCGATTTCCATGGTCAGTGTTAGGCCGTCCTGCCTCTGTCAGCGCTATAAGCATTATGTTGAGGCGCTGACAGAGGTTAAGGGCGTTTTTTCAAATTCAAGCTTTTAGGTCGTGGTAAAGCCCTTTATCGAACAGTAATAGGAAACTTCACCTCAATGTCAGTTTCTCCACCAGCATTTGTAATGTCGCCTTCGGCTACGCCTGAGCCGGATTTGTTAGGCTCGTGTCTCAGGATAATGATCAAGGTGTCGCTTCCTGCTGTTGTGCCAGCAATTTTGGTTGCTAGACCAACAGGATTGCCAAGACTGTCACTATCTGCGTACTGAACGGTAAGGCCAGCAAGGTCACTTTGGAAAAAGAATTGGTGCTCCAAATCTTCTTCTGCGATTTCTTCTGTAATGTCCTCTGCTGGAGACTCCTGCTCATTCAGAAGTGTCAAAGCGCCATCGTAGGTCGTTTTTGCATCAATAGTAGCACCTGCAATATTGGGGGCATTGCCACCATCACCGTCGAGGTCCTCAAAGCGGAAAACAATGGGAGTGCCACCGCCTTCTGGCGTAAGGGTGTAGGTTACTGTGGTAATAAGTTCTACCTCGTCAGGAATTGGCGGAATTTCCTTTTCGCAGGAAACAGCAAGCAGGCCTATGCTGCCTAGAATGAATAATAATAATCCGGTTTTGGACATGGTAAGTAGTATGATTTAAATGTGTGGGAGCAAATATAGAAATGTTTTGCAACATTGTTGCAAAAAAGACGCATGATTATTCAAATAGCTAAAGACGTTGCACGCAACGTCTTTACAAACCATGCCAAATACAGGTATTGTAAAATTATTTCAAACCCGCGATCGCCCCTTTAGGATCATCATTACTAAACACATAACTGCCTGCAACAAGCACATCAGCGCCAGCGCTTACAAGCTTGGGACCTGTTATGGCATTTACTCCGCCGTCGATTTCGATAAGCGTACCCGTACCTTCGCGGTCGATCATGTCGCGTAGCTGTTCTACTCGTTGATACGTCTTTTCAATAAAGCTTTGGCCTCCGAAACCAGGGTTAACCGACATGACACAGACGACGTCACTGAGGTGTAGTATCTCTGAAAGTGTACTGATCGGTGTGCCAGGGTTGATGGCGACGCCCGACTTAATCGTATGGCCGTACTTTTTGCCCAAATCACGAATCGCACTCAAGGTCCGGTGGATATGCGGACTCGCCTCGATATGTACTGAAATTACTTCTGCGCCAAGCGCGGCAAAGCCGTCGATATACTTCTCAGGCTCCACGATCATCAGGTGAACATCCAGCGGCTTGGTTGCCACCTTCGCCACCGATTTTAGAATAGGAAAACCAAAAGAGATATTGGGTACAAAACGTCCGTCCATCACATCGCAGTGAATCCAGTCGGCCTCACTGCTATTAACCATGTCAATATCGTGATCGAGCTTGCCAAAATCAGCAGCAAGAATAGAAGGAGCGATGAGGGTATTGGCGTGCATAGTGTGATAGTTTTTTGGAGCTACAATATTAGCAAGAATCGTGGGGATAGCCTACTATAAAGGCGTTTTGCAAAACGCCTCTATATATTCTGTATATGTCTAGTGGCAGGTGAAAAAATATTCGCTGCTCGATATTTGATGTTCGATCCTCAAAAAACGAAGATCGAACATCGAGGATCAAACAGCGAACAAGAGAAAACTATACATTTCTTTTATAAAAAGAATGAATTTTTGCTCCTGAACCTGTAAGACTCCACCACATTCCTTCAGGCAAGAACTGCTTATTGAGTAGGCATTTTTCATCCAAAATAAAGAACTTGCCTTAGTCGAATAATCCCAAAGATTAAAACTCTTGGGCGACCTATTTTCTTGCTTTTGTACATTCTCACTTTACCTGTTATGCGGTTTTTTAAACTCTCGCTAGTCCTTTCTGTGTTTGCACTTTTTTCTTCCAGTTCCCAGGCAACGCATATCGTAGGAGCCGATCTTGTATATGCTTGTATCGACTCGACCAATAATCAATATTGGGTGGAGTTGACCTTGTACAGAGATTGCACGCCTTCGGCCCTTGCTGGTTTTGACGCTGAGATCACCTTGTTTTTTTACAACGGTACGACGCATGCGCGCGAGTTTATGGTGGATATTCCCAAAACATTTACACCGACACCTATCAATCCTCCCAATGTAGATGCCTGCCTGAATCGGAGCCAAATCAATGGTTTTTGTGCAGAATATGGAACCTATCGAGACACGGTGACGCTGCCGCCCCTGGCAGGTGGTTATGACATCGCCTGGACTCGATGCTGTCGCAATAATGCGATTACGAATCTTGTGTATCAGGAAGGGATAACCCTCTTGGCACATGTTCCCACAGATCATACGCCCTGCAATTCGTCCCCAAGATTCAACCAGCTCGCACCGATGTTTTTGTGTGCTGGTCAGCCATTCGTTTTTGACCATTCTGCTACTGACCCTGACGGGGATTCTCTGGTGTATCGGGTTACTGATCCTTTTGCGGGCGTAAATATGCTAGGGATAGGAAGCACTCAAATGGCACCAAGAGTTACCCAGTTAAATCCAATGGGCTCGCCCCCATATCGGCATGTAACCTATGTTCCGCCATATAGCTACCTCGACCCATTTGGAACTGGGAATTTTCAGGTAAATGCCCAAAGCGGCCTTCTGACCTTGGTTCCCAATACACCGGGCCTTTTTGTTTTTGCTGTTTCGGTCTTCGAATATCGCAATGGAATCTTACTGAGTGAGAATAAGCGCGACTTCCAGATTCATGTCCTGAATTGTATCTCGCAAGCCACTCCTCCGACGATAAGCAGTGATTTGAACAACTTGCCTCAGAACTCGAATGATTCTGTTTTTGTGAAAAATGATACGATTGTGGTTCAGCCAGCACGACCATTTTGCTATCCCGCCATTTTAACTGACCCTAACCCTGCGGATACGGTAATTATGTTTCCTGTGAGTTCATATTTTGGTGTTGGAGGTAATGCTAATCCGCCTTATGCCAGCCTCAGTCAGTCAGGTGTGAATCCTGCCTATGGCACGATCTGTTGGACGCCTGGCTGTGAGCTTGCGGGTCAGTGGATAGACATGGTGGTGGGCGGTTATGATCCACGCGATTGTCCGGGATACAATGTAGTTTTTGATACGGTGCGCATACAAGTCGCAGGTGCCACACCGCCGAAGCTTAGCCACAAACTTCCTCTTGGAGGCGATACCGCCTGGGTCAAGGCGGGGGAGCAGCTTTGTTATGATTTTACGGCCTTAGATATCGACCCTTTTGATGGAGTGATTGTGACACCATTGTCGGGACCTTTTGTGGGTTTGGGAGGAACTGCCATAATTCAAGATACAGGAGTCAATCCCGTCAAGGGAACTGTATGCTGGACAACGGACTGTGATGATGTAGGGGAAACGGTTGTCTTTAGAATCGGAGCTGTGGATACCAATTTTTGCAACAAATCACACCCCGTAACTGATGAAGTCGTCGTGATCGTAATTCCCAATGCTCCCGACCTGGAAACCGAACCTGTAACAGCATGTTATGGCAGTTCTGCTCAGCTATTTGCAAATGTCCCTGCCAATGGAAAAATATTCTGGAGTCCTGGCAATATGCTGGACGACTCGACCAGCGCCACACCAGGCCTGATTGCCATTCATGATCAAACATTCAGCATCCGCTATGTCGATCCTTTTGGTTGTACACATGCTGATTCGCTTTCGCTTGTTGTTTCATCCCTGCCCCAGATTACGGCTGAGCCTGATAGCGCTAAGCTTTGCCCAGGTGATTCCATTTCACTACAGGTGAGTACGCAAGACTTGAGAAGTGTAACGTGGTCACCATCGTATGGGCTTTCTTCCATGCATAGTCCTGACGTTGTCGCTCGCCCTTTGAAGGGTATAACATACAGAGCCATTGTTGAAAATGCTGAAGGCTGCAAAGACACTGTTTATATTCCTTTAACAATGCTCCCAGTTCCGAATATTGATGCTGGAGAAGATATTAAGCACTGCGCAAATGATCCTGTGCAATTGCATGGTTCGGGAGGAGTGCGCTATGCTTGGGAGCCGAGTACTTTTTTTCAAAACAATCAAATCGCAGACCCTTTTGTTGTGACGGATACGTCGATGACCTTCACCTTGACAGGCTGGAATGAACATGGTTGCAAGGCAGAAGATTTTGTACAAATAGAAACAATCGAGCAACCCAAAACAGTCATTGATTTTGAGTATGTGCCGTGCGACCGTGAAAGCCATGTTGAGCTGTATGTATCGGGAGGGGAGAGGGTGCTTTGGAGAAATGGATCTGACCTTCGCTCGCGCACTGAGCCGCTTTTGGAGCCACGCCATTTTTATGCTCAGGTATTTGAAGATCAATGCGCAGGTATTCCTGATAGCATCGAGGTCTTTCCGTATGATCCGTTTCCAGTAGCCGATTTTACCGCAAGCCCCGAAGCCGGAATTGCTCCCATCGATGTTCAATTTTTAAACCTCAGCAGCAAAGCGACCCGCTACCAATGGAACTTTGGAAAGGGCTATATAGAACGGACAGATGAGAATCCACTCCAGACTTTCCGCGCCGGAGATTGGGACGTGCGACTTATCGCCTTCTCAGCCGAAGGCTGCGCCGATACCGCCTGGATGAAGCTCGGATTCGATCGACCGAGCCTGTTTATACCCAGCGCCTTCAGCCCCAACGGCGACGGCGTAAATGAGGACTTCTATGTGGGAAGTTACGGCATGACCGAGTTTGACTTCCGCGTATATACCCGTTGGGGGAATGAGATCTTTTATAGCGATGATCCAGCCTTCAAGTGGGACGGAACCTATCGCGGCGCAAACGTCCCTGAGGGCGTGTACGTCTACAAGCTCGTCGCGACAAGCGCGGCGAAGCGGAGGGAAATACGTACGGGTACGGTTACGCTGATCAGGTGATTTCCCCGTCTTTGCTGCTCGATTCTCGGCCTTTGATTCTTGCTGTTTTTTTTGAAAAAGCGAAGATCGAGGATCAAGGATCAAACAGCGAGGACGTTAAATCACCGCCGGCTTCTCATGCACCAACAGTGCAATCGCAACAACAATCCCGGCCACAAGCAACGGACTATACTCTAGCCACTTTTCCCAATTGGGGCGCGGGTGTCTGCCCGTGTCGGTGACGAAGAGCGTGCCGAGCATAATGAGGAGGAAAACGCCGAGCGAAAGGACGATTCCCGTTGGGGCGATGGTGTAGGGGCCGCCTGCGTAACCCATTTCAAAAACATAGGTTCCGTAGCGCTCCCAGGAATTGCGCAGGATCACGCTGAAGGCGAGCGCCGCGACGAGCCACTGTACGATGGCGATCAGCAGGCGAAGGCCTGAGCCTTCAAACCATTCTCTAAAAATGACAAACATCAGCAACATCCCCAGCGGCATAAAGCTAAAACGCAGTACCGCTCCTTCCAGAAGATGGCCTCTGCGAGATTGGAAACTCGGAAACAAATCCTGAAGGATATGTCCCGCCCACACATATAGTATGCCTCCTATGATGAGCCAGCTCAGCGCCATCCATCCATGCTTGTCTATATTGTTCATTTTGCTTTCTACGATAAGCTTCGTACTTTTGATAACAAATATACGGCGATGAAACCAACAGACAAGGAATTAGAGATTTTGCAGGTGCTTTGGGACAAAGGAAAAGCAAGTGTTCGTGAAGTCCATGAGGCACTCCATACCGTGGAGTCAGAGGCGCCATCGTATACGACCACCCTCAAACAGATGCAGATTATGTTTGAGAAAAAAGGATTTGTAGGCCGTGAGAAATCTGGTAAAAGTCATATCTATTTTGCCAAAGAACAAGCCGCTACTACCCGCAAAGGATTGTTGAGTAATCTCGCCGAAAAAGCCTTCGGAGGCTCTGCTAGCCAGCTCGTCCTGCACGCCCTTGGCAGCCAAAAGACCAGTAAAGAAGACTTGGCAGAGATTCGGGAGTTTTTGGATAAAATGGAGAAGTAACGCGATAGGCCCTATTTTTGCAGGATATTTCAAGAAGTCGTTTCGACTCCTCTCGATGGCTGAGCGGAGCCGAAGCCACGATGACTGATTGATTAAGTCAAATTGCGACAGTCTTTATCTTGCTTTAATCCGATTTTCATGTTCCGGCTGTGTATTTTTGCCATCTGTTTATTCTGTGTTTCATTCACGACTGATCACCCTCCTTTTGTCATTATAAAGGCAAAAAAAATCGGTGACGACGTGCATGTTTCCTGGCGGGTTGACCCCGAAAAAGGCCCTCATGACTACATCATCCAGCGTTCGCTGGACAACAGCGACTTCCAGGCCATTTCATTTATTGAAGGCGACGGTGAGCGCATGAGCGCCAATACCTTCGAATATGTCGACGTAAATGTAGTCGCCCACGATTCTGATATCCTCTTCTATAGAGTGGTAGCCGTCGATCATAAAGGCATAAATAAGCCTTCCGAAGTCACGACGATCTCCCAACAGCAAAGCCTTGGCCTTATTGTCGACTATTTTCGCATACCCGAAAAGCCTCAGGCACTCTTTGTTGCTTACCGCGCCAATGGTGAAGGCGATCTGTATTTGCAGGTTTTTTCGCCTTCAGGTGCAAGTATTTATTACAAACAAGTCCCCAATGGCCCCGGATTCCGCGTGGTAGAAATTGCCCTCGCACAGCAAACCGCTGGCACATTCCGTCTACAGCTTTTTGACGATCTCTATGCTGTAGAAAAGGATGCGATACTTTAAAAAATGTGTTGGTTTTGGGTTTTGAGTTAAGGGTTTGGAGTTCAGTTCCAGCTATGAACGAATTCAGAACACAAAACACAAAACCCGAAACATTCTTTAGTTTTTTTTTAGCGTTGTACTAATTTTTTTATAACTTGCTAAAAGTTAAGTCGCTATGCGAATATAATACGCTAAATTTTTACTCAGATGAGCGGAAAAGACAAGGATCGTCAGATAATCGGGATTAACCTCAAGTTTTTACGAAGAAGAAAAAGCCTGACTCAGCAAGAACTCGCTGATGCGCTGGAAATTCGTCGTTCAAGTATTGGTGCTTATGAAGAGTGCCGGGCAACGCCAAAGTACGAAACGCTTCAGCGGATGTCAGACTTCTTTGGTGTCTCGATTGACCTTATGGTAAAGGAAGATATCGCCACGCTTGATCCTGGTGATCTTATTGATAATCGCGAGCAACGCTTACTCGACCTTGAAGGAAAGAAACTGCGTGTTTTGCAGGTGAGTGTCGATAGCGATGAGCGTGCTATGATCGACTTTGTGCAGGAAAAAGCTGCCGCTGGTTACCTCAACGGCTATGCCGATCCTGAGTATATCGAAGAATTGCCCAAGTTTCGCATTGACATTCCAGCGATGCGCAATGGTACTTTTCGTGCTTTTGAAATTAAGGGAGATTCAATGCTTCCACTCAAGTCAGGCACAGTGATTTTGGGTGAATATATCCAAAACTGGCGCCGCGATATCAAGAATGGAGAAACCTATATTCTTGTTACCAAAGACGATGGTATCGTGTACAAACGCGTATTCAACCAGATCGAAGGAGAAGGCGGAGAACTGTTGCTACACTCTGACAATACTACTCACCAACCCTATACAATTAATGTAGAGGATATTCGTGAAGTATGGAAAGCGAAAATGTTCCTCAGTACCGATTTCCCTGATCCGGATATCACCATCGAAAAGCTCGCTTCCCTTGTTATGGACTTGCAGCGCGAGGTGATGAAACTCAAAAATAAGTAATGTACGTCATGCATTATTATCGAAGGCGATTCCTCCTGATAGGCTTCGCCTTTTTCATGTTTGTAGCCTGCGATAATTCGTCGGAATCAACTTCTCATGGCCCGGAAGGGGCAGCCGAAGCTGAGCGATGGAATGCCCAAAAACAGGACAAGGGAGTCCCATTGGCCATTTTGGATACATCTGATGCTGAACCTGAAGAGGCTACGGAAGCCTCACAAGGAGAATACGATCGCGCTGTAGTTGAGGAAAAAACTGATTCACTGGAACAAGTGCTTATCGACGCAGGCCTTGTCAATGTGGCAACCCTCGATCCCAGTATTTTGGTAGAATTGAAGTATGCTTCTAAAGACAATTTCTTAAAACGAAATGTATACGGCGTGCTCAACAAGTGCTATCTCCAGCCGGAGGCAGCAGCCAAACTTGTTAAAGCCAGCGAACTCCTTCAAGAAGGATATCCTGATCTTAGACTTTTAGTATATGACGCGGTGCGTCCGCGCAGCGTGCAGTTTGCCATGTGGAGAATCGTAAAGGGAACACCGCAGCAATCCTACGTTGCTTCGCCCAAATCAGGCTCCGTGCATAATTACGGCGCAGCAGTCGACCTCACCCTTGCCACTGCCGACGGCACACCGCTGGATATGGGAA
>JBGCFB010000181.1:0-3489 GCA_045106685.1 Bacteroidia bacterium
GAATAGTTTTTCGATTAGGCAAGGAAAAAACGTTGAGGATAGCGCGCTATCCGATACTTTTTTGACGCAGCATCATCGGAAAAATACAGCGGAAGGGACAAGTTATTTTTAAGACGTTCCTTAGTGAAGATTCAAAAATAACCTGTGCCATCACTTGCTCTTGTTCTTCGACTCTACGTCATCAAATCCTTAGATAGCTCGCTATCTTGTGGGTTTATTTTTTTTCGTAGAAAAATAGCGGCGTGCTGGATTTGCTTATTTTTTCATCTTCACTTAAAAACAATTCTTGGGCTTGCTCATTTTTATTTTTACATTTCGAAAAATCCAACCAATACAATATGACAAAGCTTTTTACAAACTTATTCCTCACCTTAACGCTACTACTACCTACACTCCTTTTTACTCAAAATACCTGCTGGAAACCTGCTCCTACTGAAAACGGGCAAAACACTCGCAACGCGGTCTATTTTGATCTCGACGCGCTGGCAATGAAACAAAGCCTGAAAGCGACTTTCAACGAAAAGTCTGCAGAAGTCCAGGTTCCCCTTCCAGATGGCAGCTACGCTACGTGTGTCGTATGGAAGTCGGATGTGCTTCCGTACAAGCTGGCAAAGAAGTACCCTGGAATTAAAACTTACAGCGGTTATGTCAAAGGCGCGCCTGAACAATGGGTGAAACTGGACTATACCTATCGCGGCTTTCACGCTTTGCTCCAAACCAACAAAGGTCTCGCAGCAGTGACACCAATCGATCCTGGCGTATCGGACCGTTATTCTGTCGTGTACAAAAAGGACCTCGGTAGTGCCGGTATCCACCAATGTGGATTCGATGATATCCCGCGCAATGTTACGTATAGCCAGGAACGTGCACGCGCTCGCGCCTTTGGCTCAGGAGTCCAACAGGAGATTCGGCAAGCCAAACAGAAATTCAACGGAAGTATGTTGCTCTTCCGTTTCGCTGTCGCCGCTACCGGCGAATACACCGCCAATCATGGAGGAACCAAGCCTCTCGCGCTGGCCGACATCACAACCTCGGTCAATAACCTCAACGCCATCGTCGGGCGCGATGTCAATATCCAGTTTCAACTGGTAGCGGATAATGATGACATCATATTCCTGAATGCCGGAACGGACCCTTATAGTCCGAATTCAGCTTTTGCGATGCTTGACTCCAACCAAGCTGTATGCACACGAATTATTGGAGCGGCAAATTATGATTTGGGCCACGTCGTTACACACGGGCGTTTTGGAGGAATCGCAAGTTCTCCAGCGACCTGCTTTGCCAATTTTAAAGGGCAAGGATATAGTTCCAATATCCCGTCTTCAGGGCCGCTGTTTGATATCGATTATCTGGCGCATGAGGTTGGCCATCAACTAGGTTCTCCTCACAATTTTAGTGCTACGAGCTGTTTTAATGTGCGTGCCAACAACCTGAATGAGCCTGGCAGTGGAACTACGATCATGTGCTATGCTGGTACATGCGGCGCAGGTGAAAATGTGGAGCCCAATAGTGAGGCGATGTATCACAGTGAAAATATCGCAGATATCATGGCTGATCTCGCAAGCCCATTCTTTAGTAATTGTGCGACCGTCGTTCCTACAGGAAACAGCCTTCCTGGCGCAAATGCTGGAGCCGATTTTACCATTCCGCGTATGACGCCATTCCATCTTATTGGAGTTGGTACAGATGCCAATAATGCGGCTAGTCTTACCTACAGTTGGGAACAGGCCGATGGCGATGGTGAAGAAACGGTAGGCCTTCCTAGTCCAGACTCCGTTGACAATGCGCTGTTTAGAACATTTTTGCCCACAACATCACCTGAGCGCACATTCCCTAACCTGGAGTCTATCGTGCTCAATCAGGCTACTCCCTGGGAGGTTTTGCCAGACACTACCCGCACGATGTCTTTCAATTTTATCGTTCGTGATAATCATACCTTTTTGGGAAATACGACAGGTGACATCGATACGGACCAGGTGATTGTAACTGTTTCGAGTAACGCTGCTGCATTTGAGCTTACAGCTCCTGCAAGCGGTGCTATGATGATCGGAAATACGACCGAACTTGTAACCTGGAATGTCGCTGGTAGCGCGGCTTTTGCTCCCAATGTGACCATCGAAATGTCTGCCGATAGTGGTGCTACCTATCCTTATATGCTTGTTGCCAGCACTGCCAATGATGGCTCAGAGGCCGTCAGTATTCCTGCTGTAGCAACTAACAAGGCGATTATTCGTGTGCGCTCGGCTGGCTCAGGCCATTATTTCTTTACACGTCAGGAATTGCCTGCGACGGTATCGGTTCCATTGGATTTGCGCGTATCGGATTTGCAAGCAATGGTAAAAGACTTTACTGTTTCACTCGCTTGGGATATCAGCAGTACCCTGGAAAATGAGCGTTTTGTTTTGGAGAAAAAAGAAAAGGATAATTCGGACTTTTCTCCTCTGAAAACCTACCAGCAGACCGAAGTAGGAAGCCAAACATACACACTGGAAGACGTCGCTGTCCAGGCTGGAAAACGCTACCAGTATCGCATCGGTATGTATGACCCGAATGGCAGCATCCAGTATGGAAATATCGTTGAGGTGTGGGTGCCGTTTGCTGATCAGCGTATCGCGATCGCTCCCAATCCTGTTCAGAATGAGCTTGCTATCCAAAGCGCAGAGACTGGACGACACCAGTTTTTGCTCTATACACTCGATGGTAAATTGTTGGAGACTGGTAGCTGGGAAGGACAGCGTGGAACCTTGTCCATGCACAAATATGCACGTGGAATGTACATGTTACATGTGTCGCATGGGGCCGGAAGCCAGGTGTTCAAGCTTGTACGAGAGTAGTAAACATTTATAACGATTGGGTTGCTGCCACCTCTGTCAGGTTCCAACCGCTTAACCACAATGCTTAAAGCGCTGACAGAGGTTAGCAACCTATACAAAACTGACCGTGATATTCATTGATATTTTGGTACAAATAGAAAATATGTAATCGAAGAAGATAGTCTAATTAAGCGCCAAGTCCATTTTGATGGGTTTGGCGCTTTTAGTATGTGAAAAAGGCCCTTATGACGCATGGTATTTTGGAGAAAAGCGTAATGTGAACAGGCTAGTGGAAGGGATAGGTTTGAGGTGTTGAAATGATTCTTTTACCACAAACTCAAACCGTTATGAAAAGGAAACTGATTACATACGCCCCGCTTCTGCTTCTGCTATGGAGCTTTCTTATTCCCTCTCAAAGCTATGCTACGCACCTTGCAGGCGCCGACTTGACCTATGCCTATGTGAGTTCGGACGGCCTGGGAAATCACACCTACAAAGTCACCTTTACCTGGATACGTGAATGCTCACACGGGAGCGTAAACTTGCATCCAACCGAAACTCTCAGGATAAAAGGCTGTGGAGGAAATACCACGGTAACGATGAACCGGATTCTCGTAGAAGACATTACTCCAGTATGTCATCCTAGTTATGGCTGTGGACAGTCTAATCCTTTTGT
>JBGCFB010000182.1:0-6700 GCA_045106685.1 Bacteroidia bacterium
TCCTTGAAAGTAGTTTTTAAACTCGCTTGGTCCAAAAGCTGTGTAGGTTTAAAAAGAAAAGACATACGTTGCGCGCATTATAGGTGCCTATAAAGTGTTTTGGATTCCCAGGTTAGGTGGGTGAAAAAACGTTTGCATACAAAGCGTGTTTGATAATCCTCACTTTCGGCGTAACCCTTTCTTTTGGGAGGAAAAGCTCCAGAGGAGCTTCAGGTTGGTAGCTTATAATGATACCTTCATTTTTCGCTTCGGAGAAGCGAGACCTAGGATGTCCCGCTTCTCCGAAGCGGTATTATACATACATATCGAGTGCTACCAACCTTATGCTCCTCTGGAGCATTGTTGCCTTTGGCAACAAGTTTTTAAACATTCCCAGCCATGGATCATTAGCTACTTGCTAAACGTTCCAATGTTTTCAACCTAAAGACGCGAACCCTGCCCTCAACTCTGAGTCGTACAACACATGCCTTTTCGCTACTGGGGTTTATTCTTTGCAATCGACTGAAAGGGTGACTCCTCTGATCCCTTTGCTTTGAGGCGAGGTAGAATCATGGGAACTCTTTCCGCATATTTTCGGTATTTGTCTCCAAAAAATCGGATGAGATCATTTTCCTCCCACCGAATCGCTCTGATTACATACACCGTGAAAACGAGTGCAAATAATAAGCGTGTATAGGACATGGTTTGGGCTGACCAAAAAGCTAACAACACACCAAAGTATAGCGGATGCCTTACATACTGGTATAGAAAAGGAGTCTTGAATTCCAGATTGGTGTATGGCTTTCCTTTGAAGTATAACCAAACTTGCCTGAGCCCAAATAGATCAAAGTGATTGATCAGAAAACTAGAGATAAATACCAGGGCATATCCGATTCCAAAAGCCGCCCAGATGAGGGTTTGCAATACGGGAGACTCCACCTGCCAAATGACGCCGCCCATGGGCTGCCAAAAGTAAAAGAGGACGATCAGCGCCAAGCTGGACAACAGCACATAAGTGCTTCGCTCTACGTGTTCTGGAATAATCTTCAGCCAACGTTTTTTAAACCAAGCTCGCGCCATAATGCTATGCTGCACCGCGAATAATGCGATTAAGCCCACATTGGTGAGAATGGCCTGCCAAAAGGGAACTTCCAATGGGCCATCGATGCCCTTAGGTACGATCAGGTTTCCGGTGAAACCCATAAGGTAAGAGAAGCTGCCGAAAAAAGCCATATAGCATATTACGCCATATAGTAATGCTCCAATTTTTTTCATTGTCTTTATACTTTTTAATTAAAGGATGTAGCACATCGCTGTTGTGCCAGCATTGTTGATCCTGAGTCTAAAAGTATAGGGCCTCTCGCCTTATTGAAGCAGCAGTTTAGTGTGTGGTTGGGTTCTTGAGTGCTTGGTAGTATTTTCTTAGTAGCGGAGTTTGTCTGAAAAATCTGTTCAGGCCTGGATTTCTTTTTTTATTCAAAAAAAATCTCCCCAAGAAAACAAAAAGAGGTACGTTCAATCCTTTGCAGCCTTTTGGATATTCTCTATATTGAAACGAAATACCTTACCACTAAACTCACTACCTTATGCCTACTCAAGTATCATTTACGAATCTCTTCAATATTAAGCTGGCGCACGCTTACTTTCGAGGAGGAACCCCCAAGGACTTATCGCTTACCCCAACTCGGGCGACCAGTAAGCTTATGCAATCACAGGGGATTTTATCAAGACAAATTGGTGCTGAACAGAAGTTTTTGATAAAAACTGACCAGATAGAACAGCTGAAAACGGTCCATGAAAAACGGCTTTCATTCTATCTTAACAGCCAGGACCCTTCATTCATTAACTATACAGACATTCCGATCCAATTCAATCCTTTTAAAAACCAGGATATCCTATACTTCCATAATGCAGAGCGACCCAAGGACCTGCAGGATGGAGCTATGGTCGGAACCCAGGATCTTTCCACATTTGGACCTAACCAGCTAAATATTTTTATAAAAAAGGATGAAGAGAAGCCAGATGTGAATACCATCTTTATTCTTAAAAGCACATCAGAAAACTTTAAAATCGACATCCTGAACAGTCAAACACAGGAGCTCTTATGGACCGAAGAGTTTACCCGATCTGAGGACCCTGACGTTGAGGAAGAAAGACAATTTATCGCAGATGGAAAGGTCGTGAACCGCATAGGCATTCAGAAAAAACAAGAACACTTCGTACTGAATTTGGAGAGTCTCGATGAAGGCCAGTACACGATCAAGGTCGACGGTAAAGAAGTGAAAACCTTTTGTGTTCTTCATGATATGGCGCGTCCTCCTCTGGCCTTGGTAAATATTTTTATCAAAGACTTGCTAGCGCATCAGGATGCAGCAAATTCAGTAGGGCCAACCTATGAGGTTTCCTTTGATAATCGAGCTACTTTTTGGCGGTATTATTTCATTTCCGAAAGCTCCAATCTCACAATCAATAATGTGAGTGTTAATGAGAAGGTAATGGACTCAAATGGAGATAAGAAGAAATTTAGCATAGCACCAATTGATGAAGAGCTTGCCAAAACCGTCTTTAGAGGTAAGACTCCTATCCTACTGGTTTCTGAAGAAACAATCATGTTAAAAGAGGACCAGGAACATACATTTGAATACACCGTGGAAGCCACCAAGGTACAGGATCAAAGCTCCCTGAACTTCGGGGGAGTATTACCTCAGGCTAGCCCAGATCGAATCCGAATTGATGAAAAGAGCGACAGTTCGCTACCAATACTGTACTCTGAAGTCTTTGTCTATATCTAAATTTTGACCACTAAACTCACTCACTAATGAATAAAGATTTTATGACACCCGGTGTGTTCATCGAGGAAAAAAATGCCTTTACCACCTCAATTGTAGCTGTACCTACAGCAGTACCCGCATTTATCGGACATACCGAAAGGGCTGCGAGAGGCACCGAGCCGCTCGCGATGAAGCCTACCCGAATTGCCTCTTTTGCAGAATTTGAGAGCTTCTTCGGGGGCGCCCCGAAGACGACGTACGAACTGACCGCAGGAACCGGAGCCGAGCCTTATAAGCTTCAAAATCCAGAAACTCAGTTTTACCTGTATAATAGTATGAAGCTATTCTACACCAATGGAGGAGGAACATGTTGGATTGTTTCTATAGGCTCGTATACCGATCCACTGGATGCTGCAAAATTTAACGAAGGATTACAGACCTTGATGAAAATTGAGGAACCAACCATGCTCGTGAGTCCTGATGCTTCATTATTGCGGGATAGAGACTGTTTCGATTTTCAGGAAAATATGATTAATCAAGGAGGTGATATGCGCGACCGTATTGCCATTTTGGATATTCACGGAGGAAATCTTGAAGATGGGAAAGGAGGTTTCAAGGATCGCGTAGAAGCGAGCGATATTGTTGCAAACGGAGCGCTCTTTAGTGAAATAAAAGATGCAGACGGGAATCCTGAGGAAAGTATGATTGAGCGATTTCGCAATGCCGTCGGACTGCAACATCCTGACTTTGGAGCGGCGTATTACCCTTGGCTACACAGTACAACTACCACAGCAAATGACGTGGGTTTCGCTAATATCCGTAACCTCGACCAGCTGAAAACGCTAATCGATAATGAAGCTGAGGAGCAAAATCGTGCTGGCCTTATAAAGCAAGAAAAGCTGATTCAAATATTGGCCGAATCGACCACGCTGGTAAACGTAACTGCTGAGGCCCAAACTGCTGAGAAAGCCTTACTCGCCGTTAGCCCGATATTCAAAGATATTTTGAAAGACATTCGTGCTAAGATCAACGTTTTACCTCCGAGCGGAGCCATTGCCGGCATTATTTCATCTGTAGATAATGAGATGGGAGTTGCGCACTCTCCTGCCAATGTGGGTCTCTCATCTGTGACAGCTCCAACGATTCTGATATCAAATGAGGGGCAGGAAGATCTCAATGTGCCGCTGAATGGTAAAGCGGTGAATGCACTCCGCGCCTTCCCTGGTAAAGGAGTATTGGTATGGGGAGCACGTACGCTGGATGGCAATAGCCAGGACTGGCGCTACATCGCTGTGCGCCGTTCTGTGATCATGATAGAGCAGTCCATTAAGATCGCTTTGGGCGCCTATACATTTGCGCCTAATGTTCAAAATACATGGATGGATGTCAAAAGTGCTATCACTAGTTTCCTGACAGCTCAGTGGAGCAATGGCGTCTTGGCAGGAGCTGCTCCGACTGATGCTTTTGACGTAAGTGTCGGCCTTGGTACGACCATGACGTCTAATGATGTTCTCAATGGCATGATGCTCGTCAGTGTCAAACTGGCGGTTACGCGCCCTGCTGAGTTTATCGTCCTTACGTTTCAGCAACAAATGCAGGTGAGCTAAGGTCTGACTGGAAAACAATTTAATATTTTACCTATAATCAACTCAATGTAACTCACTCACTTATGGCAAATTCCCCTTTATCACAACAAGGCGAGGTCCTGGATTTAACTATTCTGGTGGACGGAAAAGAGATCGATTCCAACTATGCCGTCATCTCAGTCCAGGTCAAAAGAGCAATCAACAAAATTTCGAAAGCAAAGATTGTTCTTTTAGAAAGCCAGTCTTTCGATGACGATTTTGATGCGAATAAATCAGATAGTTTTGTTCCCGGTAAAGAAGTGGAAATCAAAGCCGGATACGATGGTAAATCCACTGCCATTTACAAGGGTGTTATCACGAGGCATCGGGCTCGGTCCCAGTCTGGTAAAGGTGTCGAGTTGCAGCTAACCTGTTCTGATAAAGCCATAAAAATGACGCTTGGGCGTCAGAATCGCTATTTTAAAGAGTTGAAAGATTCTGACATCATTAAGAAAGTAATAGGAGATAGCGGGCTGAGTGCCAAGGTGGGCGCAACGACGTATCAGCACCCGAACCTCGTTCAGTATTATGCTTCTGACTGGGACTTTGTCAGGATGCGTGCCGAAGTAAACGGAATGATTGTAGCAAATAGAGACGGGGAGCTTGTTGTAGACAAACCTGCTATAGCAGGAAGCCCTGTCCTCAAGCTCAGTTACGGGGTGGACGTTTTCTCCTATGGTATGGAGTTGAACTCAGAGGCTCAAATGGTCGATGTTAAAGGTGTTGCTTGGGACGGGAAAACACAATCCATGATCGAAGAGGCTTCATCGGAACCTACCGTTAATAAACAAGGGAATATTACCGGAAAGAAACTTGCTGAGGTGCTCAATGTATCTGGCTTGCAACTGCAATCTTCGGCCCCTATCCCAAAGGAGATGCTGAAAGTATGGGCCAATTCGGAACTGTTGAAGGCGCGCCTTTCCAGTACCCACGGGCGCTTGTCGTGTCCCGGTAGTGCCCTCGTATTCCCCAATACTTTGATAGAATTACAAGGTTTTGGAGATCGATTTGATGGGGAAGCCTATGTTTCCAAGGTTAGGCACGAACTTGCTAACGGGGATTGGATCACACATATCGATTATGGCCTGTCTTCGGAGTGGTTTATAAAAAAGAAAGCAAATATTACGGCCCCTCCGGCGTCTGGTGCTATTCCTGCGATAGAGGGCTTGCAGATAGGTATTGTCAAAAAAATAGAGAAAGACCCTGATCAGACTAACCGGGTACAGGTTGATATTCCGGTGATAGACCCCAAGGGAGGAAGCGTGTGGGCAAGGCTCGCTAATTTTTATGCGACTAATAATGCGGGCAGTTATTTCATGCCCGAGGTAGGTGATGAAGTTGTTTTGGGTTTTCTCAATAATGACCCACGGTTCCCTATTATTCTCGGTATGGTACACAGTGCGAAAAATCCATCGCCAGAGACGCCAGATGAAAAGAATAATATCAAGGGCTTCATTACCAAAAATCAACTGAAACTCACTTTCGACGAAGAGCGTAAGGCCATCATGATCGAAACTCCTGGTGGGAATAAAGTGACGCTAAGTGATAAGGATAGTTCTATTGCACTTCAGGATAGTAATAAGAATACGATCACCATGGATAAGTCAGGTGTGAGTATCGACTCCGTCAAAGATATCAACCTCAAGGCTAAGGGTAATATCAAGTTCAGCGCTGATGCAAAAATCACCGTGGATGCTAAGGCAGACGTCGATGTGTCAGGGTTGAATATTAAAAACTCCGCCAAAGTCGCTTTCAAAGCCGAAGGGCAAGCACAGGCTGAACTTTCAGCAGCTGGTCAGACCACGGTAAAAGGCGCAATGGTTATGATCAACTAATGCCCGCAGGCACTAATTCTGCAATCGTAATTCATGTTAGAAAACGCATAATTGACGCTTAAGAGGATGGATTTACGATTTCAGATTAGCGAATAACGATTTTAGATTTTGCACCTCTGCTACCAATCACTTTACTACTAAACACATACATATTATGCCTCCAGCAGCAAGACTTACAGACATGCACACCTGCCCCATGATGACTCCTGGCGTGCCTCCGATTCCACACGTAGGCGGCCCGATCACAGGGCCCGGGGTACCAAATGTGCTCATCGAGAAAATGCCTGCCGCCGTAATGGGCGATATGGCAGTTTGTGTAGGACCTCCTGATTCTATTATAAAAGGATCCGCCACCGTTATGATCAACAAAAAACCAGCAGCCAGAATGGGTGACACCACAGCGCATGGAGGTACCATTGTACTTGGGGCTGCCACGGTTATGATCGGTGGTTAGGGTGGTAGACACTAAGACACGCGAACAGCGAGTATC
>JBGCFB010000183.1:0-3774 GCA_045106685.1 Bacteroidia bacterium
CCATCCTTCAGCTTTTGCTGTGTCTGGTGATTGCCGCATATATCATGACCGCCTTTCGCTGGCGCGACTGGCGATACTGGCTGGCGGTATTATGCGTCTCAGCCTTTATGCAGACTTTTGGCTTTCGTGGAAATATGGGCATCATCGACGCCTCCATTGTCTACACCTTCTTTTATGCCTTTCCGCTCTGGCTGCTGCTGGTATTTTTCTTTCCATTCTTTCAGGCAGCGATACACGGGCAAACAGTATGGACACTCAAGCGCTGGCAACAGCTGACTTGGCCATTGTTGATCGTCTTCCTCGCATTCAGCGGACCGCTTGTAGCGCCTTTAGCCATATTAGTATGTGGGAGTTTGTTGGCTTTTTATTTGGTACTAAAAAAAATAAACCTTGCTCCATACACGACCTTCATCCTAAGCCTAATGCTCGGCCTCTCACTCTATAGTATGTATGTGGGCAGCTTTAATCTTGAAAATGGAGAAGGGCCATCTATCCTTGAGCGCTTTATGCTGATGCCGACAGGTTTAGCGAAAATGCTGTTTACTAAAATCGGCTGGCCGCTTATTTTGATCTTGTTTGGCCTGAGTCTGTTTTTGTTTGTCAAAAAGGGATTCAGCAAAACCTATCCTCGCATTTGGCAGGCCATACTATTTCTGCTCGCTGTATTGGGAGTCTATGTGCTGCTTCTGCCCTTCGGAGGCTATCGCCCCTACCGACCGTATATCATTCGCTATGACACCTTCCTTCCCGGCACGATCATCATGATCATGTGTTTGGGTATGTTGGCGCGTGTTATGTTGGAACAAAAACCTCAATGGTGGTATGCGCTTTCCATCAGCATCTTGCTACTCGCCCTCTGGAATGCAGATCGCGCCAAACCTGCAAATGCTTGCGAAAAGACCTTTTTGTACGAAATCACCCAATCACCAGAGCTGCCTTTCCCTGACGGCTGCGCAGTGCTAAGCTGGAAACCCGTGCAAGACCCGGCAGAAGCAAAAGCCATTCGGGAGATGCTGGGGAGGTGGGGAGGTGGGGAGTGAAGTAGTTTCAAGTTCAAGGTTTAACGTTCAAAGTTTCAGACTTGAATGGTTACACACACGAAAGCTGTACTACTTCCGCACCATCATTGGTTGGCTCATCACCGGCAACTGCTGGGCATCGTCTTGGACTTCTACATAATACATACCGTCGGGCAGGTCGTCCAGATGAAGTCGAATCGCCAAGCCATTCTGCATGGTCCTCCGCCAATATTGTAGCTCGCGACCCAGCGCATCGCGCACGCGAATATGATAGGTACCAGGCTTCGCGCCTTTCAGGCTGACCAGTACAAGATCGCCGGCAGGATTAGGCCAAATTGAAATCTGAGGAATATCGGGATTGATTACTTCTTCAAGGCTTGTAGTTGTTGAACAGCCCATCGTCATCAATGCTGGATAGGTTGAAGCTGGTGTACCATCAGGATTACTATATCCAATGGAAACCCCATTTCCAAAGAAGCGAGACTCATCTGCCAAGACAGATTTAAAATGAGTTTTACAGGAGCCGCTCAAAGCAAATCCAGCAATTAAGATTGAAGTGTCTTTCTCAGGTAAAAGCATGTAATCTGATTTCGTTTGATCCATGGTGTTTCTAAAGTGGGAAAGCCCCGCAACTCGATTATAGGTAATGCCATTTTGATCTGTAAATGTAACAGTGTCTTCAACAAAAAAACGAGGTGTTATAGGATCAAAACGGCCCAAAATATTCTCTAATGGAGTTGCGTAACCAGTTGCATTAAGGCAGCTAGCATCTAGAAACGCGACACAACCAATGGACCTTACCGGTAATGTATCATTCGTCAAATTTGTAATCGAAAAAAACAACGTATCCTGCTGATTCCCTGGCCCCAATTCCACACACATTCTTACTTCAGGTTTGGGAACAACAACACTGGCGTAGCCAGTATCAGCGCATGTTTGTAGGCCGTCGTAACGGTTGGCGTAAGCGATAGCGCGCACTTGGTAGGTGTCGACTTTTGGATATTGGTAGCCTACTATTGATTGATTTTTGACAAGTTTAAATGCAGGGCTTCCATCTCCCAAATCAATTTGGACAGAATCTCCCAAGAATGAATAAGGCGTAATCGTAAAGGCACGACTTCCCCGATTACGTTGTTGGAGAACACGAATGCTATCCATGCGGCAAACAGGAGTATCCTGAGCGACTGAAATTTTGATACATCTACTACTCGAACAGCCCAGCGTATCCACTGCAGATAAACACACATCATATATGCCTGGGCGTGTATATGTATGACTTGGTCTGTATGCGGTCCCCTGAATGATTGTCCCATCTCCAAAGTCCCACTTTACACTATCGGAATAAGGCCCCCAACCTCTGAAATTATATTTAAGCGACACAAGGGGGTTGTCTTCTGCATAAATAAAATTGACAGCACAATTAGGAGAAAACCAACCTCTATCTTCTACGCAATATGTAAGGAGTGATCCTGTGGAGTCTATAAAGGTATTATTGGGGTTATCTACGGTCGATTCAAGATAAACTCGATGAGGACAGGAACCCATAAAACGAACTTCTAATAGCCTTATGGGAGTTTGAGAACTGTCAGGGATAATAAGAGATGAAGAAGCCCCTGGGTGATCTTGATGAGCAAAATAATATCGCCTATCATAATTAACACCCAAATAGTTAGTGCTAAACGCAGAGTCTAAATACTGCATATTAGTAAAGCCCCAACTCATAAACGCACCTCCTGCCGAGGCAAAAGAGAATGTATGGCAAGCATTGATTGCCATGACCGACATGCGTACAGAGTCGAGTGTATAGCTCGTATCGTTTTTACTAATTGCTGAAATAAGGAGTGTTGCTTGACTTGCTCCGGGTCTGCGTTCAACTTCTGTAATCAGTTTAATCTGCTGTGCTTGCAGACCAGCAAAAGCGAGGATAAGGAGAATAAGGAGTGATGATCTCATAATATCGGGAGTGATGGTGGATAGCTAAAGATAGCGGAGTTGTCAAACGAATTCATGCTAATATTTTTTAAAATATGTCATTCTCTGTATCGCCAGCCTCGCAGCTGCTTACAACAATGCTCTATAAATTACTGGCTATCAGCCATTTATAAAATAAATATTGTTCTCCAAAAACACACACAAGTTATGTGTCACCCCGGAATTTTTCGGATCGAAGAGAAGAAAAATATCCGGGGCCTCCATCTTAGGAAACGAAGTTCCATCGTAGTTTGAGCCTTCGGTTCAAAGACTGGAGACCCCGGCTCTCAAAAAATTGCTCCACAATTTTCTTCGTCCGGGGTGACGCACATTGTAAGTGCTGGTTGAGTCGCTGTCATCACCACACATATTCAGACGCTGGCCTGTAATAATCCTCGAGATGACAACCTTTTAGATTTTCGCTTGACATTTTTAGCCATCGAACCGACACCAGCATTTTCCCTCAAAAAAATCACTTCCGCACCCGCTTCAAATGCAGATGATTCATCGGATTTGCAGACAGGCCGCTGATGCCGGGCTGAAGTAACTTGATGCTGCGATCATAATACAGCGGTATAATCGCGGCGTTTTCGATTACCATGCGGTCCATTTCCTGATAGAGCGGAAAGCGTAGGCTGTCGATGGGCTGGCGACGGGCTTGTTGGTACAAACGATCAAAAGCTGGCTGCTGGAAGCGCGTTACATTGGGGCCGTTTGGGGGAATGTTTTTTGAATAAAAAAGCGCCAGATAATTTTCGGCGTCGGGATAATCGACGATCCAGGA
>JBGCFB010000184.1:0-3650 GCA_045106685.1 Bacteroidia bacterium
ATTTGATGATTTGCAAATATAGCTTCTCGCTCTGCTCGAAGCAATGAAGAGAAATCGCTACGCGATTTCAATGAAGAGCCTCGGCAATGAAGCAAAATCGCTTTGCGATTGTTTGTTGCCTTGGAAATTGCATGAATCGAAGCCGAGGCTCTTCACTGCCATGTGATAAATCAGCTTCTCCTCCCGGGCAATAGTGATTAAATATTGATGCTAAAGCTTTAAAAACGGTAGGAGCTTCATTATCGAGACGAAGTCGAGATGCTTCACTGCCAGGTGATAAATCACCTGGCAATAGTGATTAAATATTGATGCTAAAGCCTTATGAACGGTGATAGCTTCACTGCGCCGACCGAAGGAAGGCGCGCTTCATTAAAATCACGAAGTGATTTTGCTTCATTGCCGAGACGAAGTCGAGGCTCTTCATTAAAATCGCAAAGCGATTTTTACTCAGCGAGAGCCGAAGGGAGTCCACACATTCTGAGCATGACCTGCGCGGTTACGGATACATCCTTTTCGCAGTACACTTTAATACGGTCTACTTCTCCGGCGTAATAGGCTGAAGATACCTGTGAGCCGTCGATATCGTCTTTTGAGGTGGGGATGTCGAAGACTGCGGCGAGGGTTTCTAGGCTGGTGTAGCTTTTGAAATCGCCGAATTTCCACATCTCCATCGTGTCAATAAATGAAGTCTCCCAAGGCTTCTTGCCCTGTACCTGAAGGACAAATGGGACTTCTAGATTGTTGATCAAATAGCGGCGACCAAGGTATGGGAAGTCAAATTCTTTTCCGTTATGCGCACAAACCCAACGGCCGGGGCGGCTACAAAATTTATTCAAAGTATCGGCAAATTCGGTCAGCAATTTCACCTCATCTTCTCCCCAAAAGGAGCGCATACGCAATTCAGGTGCTGCGCCATTTTCACCAAATCTCAGGTAGCCACAACTCACACACACCACGCGACCAAACTCAGCGTGGATCGCTGCTTTATCTTCATAAATCTGTACCGGATCAAACTCGTCGTAGTCGCGGGCATATCGTTTGGCTTTTTTGTTCCAAAGCGCTTGCATGCGTTCTGATAGCTCATCGTACTTGGCCGTATTACCAGCTGTTTCAATGTCTAGAAAGAGGATATTTTGCAGCTGTTCCTGGTTATACATGTTTGGTTTTGAGTTTTAGTTGCATCCTGAACCGCGTACCCTGAGCGGAGTCGAAGGGTACACTGCCAAAGGCAAAATCATGGTGGCTTCGACTCCGCTCAGCCACCAGTACCTATAGCCTATTTAACCATTTCACGCGCCTGCGGCATAAGCTCGACTGCACGCTGGATAACATTGTCTGCTTCGTGGAAAACAGGGAAAAAGCCGTCGTCCTTAAAGAGCTTGCGTCCGATGTATGCTTTGATTCTGTTGCGAATATAGCGCTCAGAACGCGTAAAGCCATCTTCATCAAAATCAACACCATGTGATTCCGCATATTGATTGAATGCATTCACAAGGCTTTGGTCGACCTTGAACTTTTTCAAAAATGCTGAAGGGTCAGGATATGATTTAACCAACTCGCTGTGCTTGTCGGCGTAGCTATAGGCAAAGCCGCGGAAGAGATCTCTTCCTGACAGCGAGGCAAAATACTTGCTGTTGCCGCTGGTATCAGGTGCGATAAATACATCCGGGAAGATGCCGCCACCGCCATATACTGTGCGGCCATTCGCAGTAGTAAATTTCAGTGAATCAGGAAATTCAACCTTGCTAGGATCATAGATTTCTCCAGATTCAAAACGCTCCTGAATTTCGTCATTATACTCTTCTGAAGTTTTGTCGTACGGCTTTTGAATACAGCGACCACTCGGTGTGTAGTATTCTGAAATTACTACCCGAATCGCGGAGTTGTCGCGGAATTTATTCTGAATCTGAACAAGCCCTTTTCCAAATGAACGAACACCTGCTATCAAACCACGATCATGATCCTGGATAGCGCCTGCAACGATCTCACTTGCGGAAGCGGAGCCATAATCCTGTAGGACAATTACGCCACCTTGCTCGAAATCACTTATTTGGGATGTAGAAATTAGTTCCTGGCGATTGCGCGGATTACGCCCTTTGGTCGAAACGACCATCTTGCCTGCTGGCAACATTTCGTCTGCAATCTGATAAGCACGCTCCATATATCCTCCAGGGTTACCACGCAGGTCAATGACGAGATCTTTCATGCCTTTCTCCTTCAACATAACAAGCTTTTCGTGAAACTCCTCATAGGTGGTTTCAGAGAAACGCGTGATCTGGATATAGCCGATTTCGTCGTTGATCATGTAGGCATAATTCACGCTATAGAGCGGAATGCGATCACGGGTGATATTAAAGTCCAGTATTTCAGAAACGCCCCTGCGCACAATCCCAACAAGCACTTCGCTCCCTTTGGGACCTTTGAGGTGCTTCATAACATCGCTATTGGTGACATCGCCCGTCACGTCTTCGCCGTCTACTTTCACAATACGGTCTCCAGCCATGATGCCGAGCTTTTCACTAGGACCTCCAGTAAGGGGAGAAACAACATAAATCGTATCCTCTAAAATGCTGAATTCCACGCCGATGCCATCGAACTCGCCACGCATCTGCTCGTCCATCGCCTTCATCTCCGAAGAGGAAATGAAAAAGGTATGAGGATCAAGTTCGTCCATCACACCTTTGATAGCATGATCGATTAACTCATTCTGATCCACTTCTTTTACATAGTTTTGCTTTATGAAGCCAATCGCCTGTTGAAATTTCTCAAAACTCTCATTGTCTGAAAGCTCTACAGGTGCATCGGTTTCGTTGGTGTTATTCTTGCTGAGATTGAATCCTAATAGAAGTCCAACCGCGACAAATCCGAGTCCAAAAAGAAAATATCTAAATGTTTTCTGCATCATGAAACAAATGTACATGAAAAAGCCTTTTCTTTAACCACATGAAACGACAGCTAGCCCTATTTTGTCTACTCTTTCCGCTGCTTTTGACCGCCCAAAGAGATAAAATTCCTTTTGATCAGGCGGATCGCCTATTCGGAGGACAGAAAATTCTACAGTACAGGATGCACTCGCTCGACATGAAAGACGCTTCAGCTGTCGCACTCAACGATCTTGTCGTGCGTATCCGAACCAACCCGGATATCATCAAATACAATCTTCTCGTTTTGCAGGTTTTCACGTGTAAAAAGGAGGCGAATGTAAAACCTTACATTGGTGTGGTCCGCGCTCAGATGCTCATCAATTATCTTGAAACGGAGCTGGGACTTTCCAGGCGAAAGTGCCTGATTCTTGATGATGGTCCAAGTCAATTTGATGAAAACTGCACCGCCGGATCAGGCATCAATGTTTATCTTCGGCCGGGTTGGAATTAGTGTAACAAGCTCTCATACATTTATCATGGATCATTCATCATGAAAAAAAATTAATGCATATCCAATACAATGATATAAATTCGATTTCCTTCTTAAAGGAAAAACTCCGGAGGAGTTTCAGGTTGGTAGCTACCAACAACATATTTTTTTTTTTTTTTTTTTTATCTTTTTATTTTATTTTTCTCTTTTTCTAATTTGTTTTTTTTTTTTTTATAAATTTCTTTTAACCTTTTTTTTTTCTTTAACATAATTTCTTTTATAAATTTACTTATTTA
>JBGCFB010000185.1:0-30338 GCA_045106685.1 Bacteroidia bacterium
ACATTAGACCTAGAACTTCAATTCTAGGTTCGAAGCTTTAGGCACGAGATTCGAAGTTGAAAACCTAGAGCCTTGGACATTAGACCTAGGACTTCAATTCTAGGTTCGAAGCTTTAGGCGCGAGGTTCGAAGTAAAAAACCTAGAGCCTTGAACATTGGGCCTAGGACTTCAATTCTAGGTTCGAAGCTGAATAATAGTCTTCACAATTGGTGTTTGATTCTCGCTGTTCTATTGCTTAAATAGTGAAGATTCTTTCTACCTTTTTATATGACCTGTAATGAAAAAACTTATTCTCTTTATCGTTTGCATGGGTGCTTTTACTTATGGATTCACACAAACCCATCAATTTAAATTCCCAAATGGAGTAACCAAAAAATTCTCTTTCGATTACGATGACCCTCTACTCCTACCAAAATGGCAGGTCGAATATCACTTTTTTGGCTTTAGTGTGGATAACATTACAAATGAAGCATCTGGGAATTTTCAACTAAAGCCCATCTTAAGATTGAGTGATAGACTATGGCTGGAAGGACAACTTACGGCTCCTTATGGTAGGGGGGCGGATGGTTCAATTGACTATCGAAATAAACAGGACGAAACAAAGAGGCTATCAATAGACTTTGCTCCTCTTGCACATTTTAAACTCTGGAACTCTGTCAAACCCAGAAAAAAGAAAATTGCTATTGATTATGAATATAGTGGCAATACAACAGACATGTATGTGGTGAAAATTCCAAGAAATATCGAACACGCGATTGAACTAGATGCTGGTTTTTACTTCAATAGATCTAATATTCACAGGATGCCAGCCCAAGCTCTGCAGCTAAGTACTGAGTCAGATACTTCTTTTCTTCTTTCGCGATTCAATAGTACTTCCATCGTAGCAGGATTTAGTTATAGAAAATCTCAGAGTTTTCAGATGAAAACTGATGGTGTTACTCGGAGGTATTGGAGCTACATGAGGTTCTTTGGAAATCTATCTTATGCACTTACGGGGAACACCTATGTTAACCAATTATTTATTCCGCCAGGTGGGTCTTATTCTGACCAAATGGTGACTCCAGTTCAAGATGGATTTGTTAAACCCGACCTTTCACGATTAGGTTGGAGAATCGGGGTAGACATGGTTTCTGGATTTAAAAATTCAAGTCTTGGCTTTGTATTGGGGTTTGAAGTTGGCAAAATACCATACTTCACTACTGTAGTTGAAGAGAGAACGTACCAAACTAATGAGAACCTCTTTATGGTCCATTTTGGGTTTACTTTTGGTAAAATGCCTTACAAGCTGTAAAAAGCCCTCGCTGTTTGCTGTTAGATGCTCCATTTTCTAAAAAGTGAAGATCAAACATCAAGGATCGAACAGCGAGGATTTACTCCTTAACCAAGCTCCCATCATCACCGATCTTCAACGGAGACTCTGGAAAATCAGCATTGCTGAGCATTTTGATGCGCTTGAGGGCAGAGTTGTTTGGATCAGCGACAGGGCCACCTTCACCTTTTTGAATAAACGAATGAATGTTGCCTGACAGGAATGTGCCGTCGGTAGCAAGCTCTGCTTTGACGATAGGAGCATACGCTTTTACGCCTCTGAGGCTGAAGCGCGCATAGGTACAGAAGTTGCCAAGGCTGTAGGTAATCAAACGGTCTTTGTAGAGTTCGATTCCGCGCACGACATGCGGACCATGTCCCCAGATAATGTCTGCGCCAGCATCGATCATCGCATGTGCAAATTTGTAGACGTTGCCGCGGTTCTCACCGTAATAGGTTTCGGTCTTGCGTGGCACATGCTCGGCTTGTGTGCCTTCGGCTCCACCGTGAAACGACACGATTACGATGTCGACTTCGGCGGCGAGTTTGCGCACACGCGCAGTGGCGTCTGGAATATCACGAACATTCAGCGTACCTGAATTAGGAGCAAAGGCGATAAAGCCATATTTCACACCTTCCTGCTCAAACTGAGCCGTCGGATGCGTCAATAGACCTGCACAGGAAATGCCGTTTTCAGTCAGTACACGAATGGTGTTCTTCCGACCGATCGCGCCCATATCACCGCTGTGATTATTGGCGATGGACATGAAGTCAAATCCGGTATTAACAAAATGTTGAACATGGCTCTCAGGCATGCGAAAGACATAGCACTTGCTGGGATCGGAGCAACGCTTGGCGCTTCCTCCACTATTTAAAACGGTTCCTTCAAGGTTACCAAATGTGATGTCAGCATTGGTAAGAATATCGCGTACTGGATTCAGCAGGTCTTTACCTCCATTTGGTGGAAGATAACGAGCCGAGGGATAATTGGTACCCGTCATGATATCACCTACTCCAATCATGGAAATTGAAGCTGGCGTTTCCTCAACGACCTCAGCGATTGATTCTTGATTCTGTATTTCGGATTCAATAGTCTGAGTGACAGCTTCAGCACTTTGAGAAGCAGCTTTTTGCTTAAGGCCGATCCAGGCTCCACAGATCGCAACGATGACAAGGACAATTAACAAGAGGGTGCGCATGTATTCTTTTTTTTGCAAATATAAGGATGAATATGGTAGAGACGTTGCAGTGCAACGTCTCTACAGGAATTTCCAAAAAAATTATTCGACGAAATAACAGCTAGTAAATAATCCTTTGTCGCTTTAGCACCTAATATTACCATTATTACCTGGCATTTCAGGCCACTTTGCCGGGCCATAAATGACCCGGCAATAATAAAAGATATTAGGGCTAAGGCCCTATTTATATTCTTGTTGCTTTAGCATCTAATACTACCATTATTACCTGGCATTTTAATGCCCTGTGCCGGGCCATAAATGACCCGGCAATAATAAAAGGTATTTGGGCTAAAGCCCTATTTATGTTCTTGTTGCTTTAGCATCTATTACTACCATTATTACCTGGCATTTTAATGCCAGGTAAAGCCTTTCAAGGCCCCGCTCAAAAGCCCGTCACCAGCAAATTCTTTGCGGCACGCAGGCCGCACTTCTGATACTTGTGGTAGGCTTCGGCGGCAGCTTGCCGCACGGCAAGGTCGTCACCACCTTCTAACCAGCGATCCAAAGCCGATGATAGCGTGTAAGCCTCTGGAGCCATCAGGCCTGTGGTCCACACCAAAGGATAAGCACCCGCTTTTTTGAGAAAAGGCCCGAAGTAATCCCGCGCAATACAGCATAAGAGAATGGCAGGAACTATCGTCGTATCCTTGTCTATGGCCGGTTTGGAAAGGTCGGTATCCATCAGGCCGTTATGCCCGACAAAGCTCACGAGATCGGCTTGCCATAGGGTGTCATTTTCCCAGGTGAATGCAGGACCACAACCAGCAGCTTTTTCCAAAAACGCCTGCATACAATCCGCCATTTCTGCACCATCGTAGGCATCGGCGACGAGGATCGCACCTGTATTGGCATGTTGGAATAGCCAGCGCTCAAGCACCGGAAAACCAGGCGAAGCTTGCTTTCCAAGCGACCTCCAATGGCTATCACGTTTAAAATAGCTTTTCAATCCATACATCGCTCCCCAGTACAAATTACTCGCAGGTTTTTGACCATTTCCCAGGCTGGCCGGAACAGGCACGATGCCTTGGTTCGCATTGTCACACAGCGCGACGAACACATGGATGTATTTCGGTGTCTTTTGGGTTTTACCAAAAGCGAAACTGCTGAGGAATAGGATGAGGATTATTGTTCGGGATATCATGGGATTGGGGTAAAATGGAAGAGGTATTTCTGTATTAAAAACTTCTCCAATCACTAATCTGCAATTTCCAATCTGCAATCCATTCATATTTATTGACGATAGCAGATTAGCGATTTCATATTGGAGAAATATTTATCCTATATATCCCTAATAACGCACAACCACCTTTTTAGTAACAGCACCTTGCGGGCCTTCCAACCGGAGCATATACATACCTTCAGCAAGTCCAGCTGGAACAGGGATTTGCTGAACGTTCACGCCTTTTTGGGCGGGAATGCGTTCCACGGCCAGCACCTTTCCGGTTACATCCAGCCAGCGCACTTGCGCTATCCAGTCGCTTGCCTGCCACCATGTAAGTTGTACACGGTCTTGCACAGGATTGGGACTCAGTGTAAGCCCCACAGGCTGCGCCAGCGCATCTTTTTCACCCAACAATTCTTCCTCCAATCCTAAACTCGTAATCGTACCTGGGCCTTTGGCCACGAGTCCAAACCAGGGAGTTTCGTCTACATTTTGATTGAAGCGTACCAAAAAGCTGTTTGGAGCAAATGGCAAATAAGTAGTCGCAGCGCCGGGCTGGCCTATACTATCAAGCGAATAAACCAGCAAGGTATCAGCCTGCACATCCAGAAGCACCTGCACATTGAGTGGCTGCATCAAGGTCGGACCTGCTCCCCAATTATTGTTCACAGTAGTGGTTCCATTCCATATCATCCCAGTATTTTGAAAACGACTCGAAAGCGTTACAAAAGAAGTGTCGGCAGTGAATACTGAATCGCCACTAATCGGAAGCCAAACCAGGCTCCCAAAACCATCACCACTCATAAGTCTCATATCATCGATTGCGACATTGGCCATTGCATTGAGCGGACCCGTAAGCGCCTGATAACCAGTGGTATTCGTGCTGAGATATCCGACCGTCGTGTTGAGGATCGTCTGGTTATTATCGGTAACAAAGGTGCCAGAAGATGGAGTCGGCAGCGAAGCAAAACCCGCGGGCTGGGATGCGCTGTAACTATCTACCTCGATGTGGTTTGTTAGATTTAAACTGCGATCATAGGGTGTAAATTTATCCCAACGACCGCCTCTGTCTGGCTTTACCATCCGCATGAGTGTATCACGGCTGTAACTGATACGGTAGCTGCTATTTGCAGGAGCTACAAGTCCTCTTCGATACGCCGCTCCACAAGCTGGCATTTGTGCCATCAGCGCTGGATTTCGGTAAAAGGTAAAGTAGTTATCTACGTGATCTTTTTCCCAACCAGGCTCTCCATTATAGTTGAAAAGCATGAGGCCGTCCGTTTTGTGAAAAGAAGCATATGCTGTTAAAAGCGGCAACATTTCTGTTTGATAAATATTGGGAGAAGCATGCATATACTCGCTGACGGTATATGGCTTGTTGGTGAAATTCAAACCATTAAAGGCCTGTTGGATCGAACCTGCATCATTCAGTAAAGAAGAAGTATTGCTAATAAACCACGCGCTGGGATCCCAGGCTGCGCTGGTAAATGAAGGGTGATCCCAATAGCTGTGATCGTCGAGATAGTCCAGGTTTTCGTGCGTGACCGCATCATGCGGACCTACGAGCGCATTGGTCGCGGTGATAGGCGCACGCACATTGAGCGTATCTTTTACATAGTTCAACATACGATCGAAGTGCTTTTGTTGAACATCCACATAAAAAGCAGCCTGATCCGCTACACGATTATCAGTATAGGAAAGACGCTCGCTATAGTTGATTCGAGGGACAAATGCGAGATTTTCGTTGGTTGCTAATCCCTTTCGTGGCGGTGTGCTCACGTTGATGTCATCGAAATAATAAGTGCCGGTTTGATTATTAAAACCAAAGCTGAGACGCAGATTTCCAGTATTATCCTCAGGCGCAACAAACGTGAATGTGAACACCTGCCAATTGGTGGTGAGATTCACGGTAATACCATTGTACCAGGTGTAAGGCGCATTGTCGCGCATCACACTCAGGTCGAGTGTTCGGGGCGCATTGGCGCGTGCCGCGAAAGTCACGACGTAGCTACTATCTTCCTCGACGGTTCCACCGCTTTGTTTAAACTGCATATGCCAACCGGTCCCAGTAACCTGCGTCACATCGACCTGACCGCAGTAGGTTCCCGCATATGGATTCACAGCACTAGTGCTTATGGTCGCGGCGGCTGTGCTGTGCAGCTCCATGATATAGTTTTGTCCAATATTATTGAGCTCAAAATCGCCGTCGCGTGCCACATTCGGGCCAGAAGGCCTTGAGCCTTGATTCCAGGAAGAAGCCAATGCCGTATTGCTTGCATATTGTCCTCGCACATACTGCATCCACAAACTATCGAGCATATCCACATGCCGACGAATAAGCGAACCTCCAGCGGGAACAGACCGCAAGCGGTCACCTTTCCAGAAACCATAGAGCGTATTCTCATTGTTAGTTTCTACCATCGCTACTGAAGGCTCGTTGGCCAGCGTGGTTCCTGTGTAGGGATTCACATGTGTAAGTAACTGCTGGGCGAACTCTTCCTGAAGTGTCTGTAATTGTGGGTCAAAAAGCGTAACCGCTTTCCCAAAATCTTCCAATGAATCGGCATCTGCCACGCCATCCAGTGTGGTAAAAGTGCGGGACACATTCAGGTTGATATTTGAGTAGATATTATTTCGTTTTAGTTGAAAAAGAAAATACTCAAAACGGTCTAGCGTGATCGGGCTAATCGTTCGTGTTCCCACGCTCTGATCAAATAGACTGGTAGTTTGTCCTCCCCATTCAGGGTTATCCATATGGTGAAAACGAACGAGATTGATTCCCATCTTACGCATGCGCGCAGCGACGCCGGCCGCTTTATTCTTTTCAGGAAAACAAGCAATCGCACTTAGGTTCACACCCCAAAACACAATCGGCTGACCGTTTACGATAAAGTCGCCTCCCTGTGCGCTAACCGTGTCTCCAGCGCCGATCATCACGGCAGGAAAGCTTGGCAAAAAGGGAGAAGCAACCGAGTCATACGGCGGCATCACGAAAGGGTAACCTCCGATAAAGTTTTGGCTAAAGCCAAGACCGGAAATACATAGTAATGCGAGGAGCCACAGATTTTTCATAGCAGTTATTGAAAGAGTCCGAAATTCAGTAGAAAGTGGAATACAAAATCGGAAGGTCGTGGCTTGGTAGAATAAATATAGAACATATTGAGAAATATGCTCATAATCCGATATGTTTGTTTTGTAAGACTGTTGTGGGTTAAGAGTTTGGTGTTTTGAGGGTCATGCCAATCTATGGGTAGAAATTCTATTATAAAATACTTCTAATATCTACAATCACTCTTCATCAATCTAGAAAACCGGATTGTAGATTGGAAATTGCAGAATAGTGATTGCAGATATTTAACATAAATACGGACATCAGATGCCTTCGAAGCCAAAAGGAATAATAGCAGCAGGACATAGTGAAACCGCTAAAGCCGGATACGAAATGCTACAGGCTGGAGGAAACGCCTTTGATGCGGTGCTTTCAGCGATGCTGGTATCATTTATCGCTGAGGCGTCACTCACCTCCATGGGCGGAGGAGGATTTCTGAATACATGGACTGCAGAAGGTGAATCCGTACTTTTTGATTTTTTTGTCCAAACCCCCAAAATCAGAAAGCCAGTAGAGGAAATGGATGTGAAAGAAAGCTACATCCACTTTGGAGCGACGAGTCAAAAGCAATACTCAGGCAAAGGAACCGTAGCAGTTCCAGGCTGCGCCGCAGGTTTATTTCATGTCCACAAACGCCTGGGTCGCCTTCCAATGAAGGAGATTATGGCGCCCGCGATTGAGTTGGCGAGAAAAGGGGTTTTGATTACGCCTTATCAGGAATATTCCCTCGATATCCTGCGCGATATGATGCTGGAAAAACCAGAGGTTGCAGCGATCTACGGACCCAATGGCCACACCCTGCGCACGGGCGAGACCATGTATATGCCGGCATTTGCCGACTTGCTGGAACTTCTGGAACGCGAAGGAGTACGAGCCTTCTATGAAGGCGAAGTTGGGCAGGCATTCGCTGCTGACAATGAGGCCAATGGCGGCTCTGTCAGCATGGAAGATTTGCGGGCATATCGGGTAAAAGAGCGTATGCCTTTGAGCGTGGATTATCACGGCTACAAGCTGTACACCAATCCACTTCCAAGTGCAGGAGGCACATTGATCTGTCATGGCTTGCATCATCTGGCCGCAAGGCCTTCGGCCGATTCTCCCTTCGGAATGGAACACGCTGGTCGTCTCATCGAGACCTTTCAGGCCATGGAGGCTTATCGCAAAGCTGAGATGCACCCGCCACTCAACGACCCGCTCGGCAATACGACGCATATTAGCGTCATCGACGCGGAAGGCAACGCAGCTAGCCTGACCAGCACCGTGGGAGGTGCAACTGGCGAACTTATTCCCAACACAGGCATCCAGACCAATAATATGTTGGGAGAAACAGACCTCTTCCCCGACGGGCTTTATACCTGGCCTACCAATGTGCGCGTAAGCTCGATGATGTCCCCGTCGATTTTGGCACAAAACGACAAACCTAAACTCGTAATCGGATCAGGTGGTAGTAGCCGTATTCGAACTGCTATTATTCAGGTTTTGGTCAATATGCTGGATCATAAAATGCCGATACAAGACGCAGTCAATCATCCTCGTCTGCATTATGAAAACGGCCTTCTCAGCCTTGAGCCGGGCTTACTTGCTGCTGAAGAGCTTGATCAGGTTCAGCGCTTCAATCCTGTTCTGTGGGACGCTGCCAATATGTACTTTGGCGGCACGCATGCTGCGGTACTTCGTTCTGACGGCAGCTTTGCCGGCGCAGCCGACGCGCGGCGCTCAGGCGTGGTTCTCTAGAAAGTTGAAAGGGCATAGTGGAAAATTGAAAGTGGAAAAGTACGCTTCTTGCACTTTTGAATTTTCAGCTTTCTACTATGCACTTTCCACTAAATAGAAGGATATAAACTTAAAGCCTACTCTCGTATCTCGTATCTCCATAAAAAGGGAATAGAGATACGAAATACGAGAGCAGACATACGACATCAGATCTTAAAAAAGATCATAAACGCATAACGCCAAGGCATGGCCTCGGCGCTACACAGATTAGCAAAGGTTAACTGTAAATTATTCAGGCCAGAAGCTAGCAGCCAAAAGCCAGTAGCTAAATTTACCTCACCATTTTCCCTGTCCAGACCCGTGCACCTGCTTCTACACGCACGAGGTACATTCCTGAATCCAGGGAACCAACATGATCAAGTTTCACACGTCCGTTGCGTGGGATAAACTGCTGACGCAACACTTCGCGTCCCTGGATATCCGTAATGTGTACCATTACTGCTTCACGGACCTGCTCTCCCAGATTCAAAAATACGGGACCTTGGTTTGCGGGCTGCGGGAAAATAATGAGGCTTTTTGTTTCAAAATCTGGCCTAATACTGGTGGAAACATCGCTGGTCACGACGACCTCATCGCCGATCACTGGCACATTGCCGAACTGCTCACCAGTCGCAGTGATGACTTGCACATCGCTGAGGCGAAGCTTCATATCAAGATAATTCACCTTTTTGCCTGCCACATCATCTACAATAATAATGATGTCAGCGAGCGTACCAAAGCCATTTACTGGCAGTTGGTCGGTGCGGGTAACAGCAATCGCTACCTGACCTTGAGCTTCCAGATGTCTGTCGTAGGTCAGTAATACATTGCTGGCTCCGAGCCAGCTATTGGCAAAGGAAGTCGACACAATAAATGAATCAACCAACGCTGTGTCATAAGTAAGGACAAAAGAAACTCCGTACACGCCATTGGCAGGAGTGGCCATCGTTCCGAGTTCAATGCGTGCCTCGATAGAATCGCCTGCATTGAAGGTGTCGGCGTCAACCGTGACGCTCAGAGGCGCACCGTTTCCAGTGATCATCATCGGCGTATAATTTCCTTGCATATGATTCTGACCAAAGTGGCGGTCCACGATGTTACGGTCAAGTGCATCCACACTTCCACTCGCGTCGCAGTCAGCGTAAGCATAGTTTCCGCCAAAGATGAATGAGTTCGTCCAGGGTACGCGGGAAAATGCCTGCCAGGTCGTATCAAATGTCGGCACGGTCGAGTTCGAGCCCACAGCGTTATATGCCAAGCCCAAGGCTAGCACATCTGCCTGATCCACGATTCCGTCGAGGTTGGCATCGCCTGGATAGAATGCCATCAGTGGTGGCGGTGGAGTCTGAGGCACAATATTAATTACGACTGTACGCCATGCTCCTCCTGGAATCGGGCAATGCTGATCGTGACTAAATACTCGGATAGCTTGTCTTCCTAAGCTACCTGCAATCCAGGTAACTTCGATTGTTTGGGGGTTGGTTCCATTAATAGCCAACGTTGCATTGAAGACTCGTTGAGCAGAATCAAGTCGGCTACTAAGGACATCACTAGCATCAAGATCGGAAGCCAACAGACCAAAAGAAATCGTATCACCTACATACGCTTCCAGTTCGTAAGCGCCTGTTTGCGTTACATTCTGAATCGTATATAGTGAATCAATCACCGGAATATTATTACCGTTAGTACTACAAGCCCCTGCGTCTACGCGATAGTCCATCGTAGTTGCGCCGATCTTAACGCCGTTACGGTATTCACTTACCTCTACACAGACATAGCCTGATACAGCCACACCTTGATTTGCGGTGAAGGTAAGGTCGCCTGTAGCAGCATCCAGACTCGTCGTCCAAGTCGAACCTAAAGGCGCAGTGGCAGAATATCCTGGATTATAACTTATAGCTCCAGATGCTCCCTGGCATGAAATTAACGCAAAGGCTAATGAATCACCGTCTGGGTCATATACCTGATGTTCGATCGTAGTCGTGGTGCCTGCACAAATAAACATCGTTGGAGGATTGAGGAAGCGTGGCGCATTGTTGCAAATCGCCAAAGAAAGATCAATCATGAGTCCGTCCACGAATACATTGTCCGACGAAGAATTGGCGGTCGTGAGCTGACGGCAGCAGTGATCCCAACTTGCTTCGTATTGATTGCAACTGGTTGTAGAGAAATCCCAATCAGCAGTATACATACGCTCTGCAAATCCCGGAAGTGCATTTCCTGGTCCATTACAATTAGTCACAACACCTGCACAAACAGGAGTCACATCAACGGTCGTTGCAATAGCCCATGTACCAATGATTGTCGGTGAAGTACAACCGGGAGCTGTACCCTCTACTCGTACCAAACCCGCAGATGGAAAAAATACCGGACAGTCTTGATAGTGAACTACTTTTAGGTTGATCGTATCACTGGTTACACAATCGTGGTACATCGTTACTGCCCGGATATGCGATGCAAGTAGATCTTGCATGCCTATCAGGCTCATCGAAATAAATAATATGGTTAATGCCTTTTTCATGTTAGTAAAGGTTTAGTGTTATCCTGGTTGTGCTTTTCTACGCTTACAAATGTGAAATAATCATAGCGGGTATGAAAGTACATTTTGAGTAATTTTTAGAATTTTTTATATAAAAAAGCTATTCAAAATCAATATCAATAGTCATTTATTACATATTTTAGCTATTTATATTTAGAGATTTTCAATGAATAAGACCTCACGTTTTGTAGCATTATTCACAGCATTAGATCAACGAGAGCGAAGTCGTTTTCGAAAACTAGTCCATTCTCCATACCTAAATCCCAATCCGGTCCTCATTACCCTGATCAATGTATTGTGGGAACATGCAAAAACAGGGCAAGCAGAATCCCTTACCAGAGAGCAGCTTTTTAGCATTATTTACCCGGAAGAACCATTTGACTATTTCACCATTAGCAACCACCTTTCCGATTTGCAGCACTTATTGGAATGGTACTTTGTTTTGGAAGAGATGAAAGCTGCTCCTTTTCTTAAAGGTGAAAAACTCCTCCAGCAAACAAGAGTTCGTCAGCTTGATTCCCTTTTTAAGTCAAAAGCAAAAGCCCAGGAAAAACGTCTACAAAAACAGTCTTATCAGGATGAAAAGTGGTTTTATCATCGGTTTAGACTTGAGGAAGAGCGTTATGATTTTAGAATAGGAAAAGGGAAGCGTATCAAAGGGCCTGATCTCGACGAAAAACTTCACTATCAGGAGTTATACCTTCTATCTACCATGTTGCTTACAGTGTGTGAGTGGGCAAACAGGCGCAACATCGCTTCGCCCTCACAGGAATCACCTTCTCATATCCAAAGCAAGCTCCAATACATTGCTGCACATCAGGATCTGGTCGAGAGCCATCCTTTTCTATACATGTACTATCAGGTATTGAAAACTCTGCTAGGTCCTGAGGAAGAAGCTGGATACCATGCCTTGCGCGCACTTTTGACCCAAAACATCGAACTACTGCCTGCCAGCACACTTTTTAACCCATTTCATGCGGCGATCAATTATTGCATCAAGCGTCTCAACCAAGGCGCTACAGAATATGTAACCGAAGCGTTCGAGTTATACCAACAGGCGCTCGCCTGTAAGGCGATCCTCAAACACGGCGAACTCGCCGAAGGCGATATGAAAAACGTCGTCGCACTTGGCGTCAGACTTGAAGCATTCGCATGGACAGAATCCTTTATTCAGGAATTTGTCGATTATTTACCAGAAGAAAAACGCGCATCGGCCTCATCCTTTAATCATGCATATGTAGCCTACGGCAAAGGTGATTACAGCACCGCGCTCCAATTACTGAGCCCCAGCGATTTTGAAGATGTCTATTATCAAATCGGCGCCAAGTCCATGCTCCTCAAAATATACTTTGAGCGTCTGGATGGAGAGCCCTTGGAGGCTCTACTCCATGCATTTAAGCAATATTTGAATCGGAATACCTTCGTCTCTGATTACCAGAAACAGATCAATCTAAACCTGATCAAATACGCAAAAAAAGCGATGGAGCTTTGGGGACTTGGCCCTGTAGCATACCGCACAAAGGCCGAAGCGCTATTGGCACAAATAGACAAAACACGCGAAGTCGCAAATATCGACTGGTTGAGGAAGATGCTTACGCTTTGAACGTTTTCCCAATAGACTGTAGAGACGTTGCATGCAACGTCTCTACAGTCTATTGATTTGCGTATATTTGCGGCGCATTCTAATAAAAGCTTCTATGCGCTGGAAAAAATTTGTCATCATCCTGCTTACTATAATCACACTCGTAGTTATGGGAGGTGTTTATATAGGTTTCTTTTACAATACAAGTGAAGGTTCAAGAGTAGGATCACTTGCAAAATTGAGTCACCGAGGAAAGGTTATCAAAACCTGGGAAGGGCAGCTTATCACAGGTGGTATGGCTGGAAATAACAACTCTGATTTCCGTATGCCTTACTGGGAATTTTCGGTGTATCCTGGCGATGATGAAACGCGTCGTGCACTTACCAAAGCCATGGATGAAGGGTATCGTATCAAAGTCAGCTATGAACAAAAGCTGTTTACTATTCGTTTTCGCGGCGATACAGATTATTTCGTTACGGGCGTAGAACGAGTGAAGAACGAAGAGTAATGCGTGCACATTCGATGTTCGATCCTTGTATGTTGAAGATCGAACATCAAACATCAAGCAGCGAGGTTTCACTATCCTCAAAATTCACAATATCGACAAATGTCTATCATAGCAATACCACCAGAAACACTTACCGCTGAAAATCTGCCAGGAAACGGCCCCAGGCCGCGCTGGCTACGGGTAAAGATGCCCTATGGTGAAGCGTTCACCAAGGTCCGCACTTTGGTAAAAGACAATGGACTGCATACTGTCTGCGAAAGCGCTCGCTGCCCAAATATGGGTGAATGCTGGGGCGCTGGTACTGCGACATTTATGATTCTGGGCAATACCTGTACGCGTGGATGTTCATTCTGTGCGGTAGCTACTGGGCGCCCGTCTGAGCTAGACCGTGACGAACCACGCCGCGTCGGCGAGGCGGTGGCGAAGATGCAGGTAAAGCACGCGGTAATTACTTCAGTGAATCGCGATGAGTTGAAAAACTCAGGCATGGATATTTGGGCAGAAACGGTTCGCGAAATTCGCAAGCAAAGCCCTACTACAACATTAGAAACCCTTATTCCTGACGTAAAATCACGCTGGGATTGTCTAAAAATGATCACGGATGAAAAACCGGAGATCATTTCGCATAACATGGAAACGGTGAAGCGTTTGTATCGTCGTGTGCGTCCTCAGGCTAAGTATGACCGCAGTTTGGAACAAATTCAGCGCACCAAAGATGCTGGCATTCGCACGAAGTCTGGCTTTATGTTAGGTTTGGGCGAAACAGTGGAAGAAGTCTACGAGCTTATGCAGGACCTCGTCAACCACGGTTGCGATGTACTTTCGATCGGGCAGTATCTTCAGCCTACCAAAATGCACCTTCCTGTGCATGAGTTTGTCCATCCTGATTTGTTTGAGCATTACAAAACAGTTGGTCTTGAGATGGGACTCAAGTATATCGAAAGCGGCCCATTGGTACGTTCAAGCTATCATTCTGAGCGTTCATTGTAGTAGCGCTTTTGCGCTATATCTGCAATCACTAATAGTCAATCTACAATCGCAAATCCAGTCACTTTTTAAGGCGGTGGACATACGAAATACTAGATCAGAGATACGATATCAGATGTTTAAGAAACGGATAACCTCTTATGCAAAGTATCGCACTAGCTGGCCAGGAAATGCTGCTTTTGCCTGAAAAGGCGATGTTTTGGGTAGAGCAACGCTGGTTACTGATCGCTGATGTTCATTTGGGTAAAGCAGCACATTTCAGAAAGCATGGTTCTGCCATTCCTACAGGCGTCAAAAATCTGGACACAATCTCCAGTCTTGTCAAGCGCTGGAAACCTACCAAGGTGATCTTCATGGGTGACCTTTTTCACAGTAGCCGCAATGCGGACTGGGACCGTTTATGTGTTTTTACAAAAAGGGAGGACAGTGATTTCGTTTTAATAAAAGGAAATCATGACTTACTGACCGAACAGGATTATCGCGACGCGAGCCTGGAAGTAATTCCTGAATCTATTTTACTTGATGGCTTGCTGCTACGACATGATCCGTCTCCGCATGGAAGCGAAGACGGATATGAACTTGCGGGTCATGTTCATCCAGGCATTCGCCTGGAAGGCGATGGTCGGCAATATTTGCGGCTACCTTGCTTTGCCTTTGGGCACCGCCAGGGGCTTATGCCTGCCTTCGGCGAATTCACCGGTCTACATATCATTGATACCAATCGCTATCGCAATATTTATGCAGTTGCGGATGGAGAAGTACTTCCTGTGAAATAGGTCCTCGCTACTTGAACTTCACTCTTGATAGTTTCAAGGCTGCAGGCGCGAAGTTCAAGCTAAAGAAACCTAGAAGCTTGAGCTTAGGACTTCGAACTTCACTCTTTATAGGTTCGAGGCTACAGGCGCGAAGTTCAAGCTAAAGAAACCCAGGACCTTGAGCTTAGGACCTCAAGCTTCTGTCTTTGGGGGTTTTCGGTGCAGCTTTTTAACAATTTTCACATTCTTCCTGCAATTCAAACTCGGTACAAAAATTACCTACACCACATACGGGAATGACGTCAATAATTTCGTAGCACAATTCAAAATCACCTGGTCCGATCGAGCCATCAACGAACACCTTGAAGTTGATTTCATCTACAGTATAGATCATGCCACTCACCGGCGCATCTTCCAGGACCGCCGAGAACACCATAGGATCTGTAAGCAGCGGCGTGCCGGTAGTCACATATTCAAGGCCTGTTATATTGACTTCGATGGTTGAACCCGGGCTTAGCAATGCTTCGTCAAAGCGGAATTTAAAGAGAAGCTCAAGAGAGTCTTCTTCAGCAAAATAACAGTCCTTATGTCCTTCCCAGGTATTCCAGTGGGCTACTGATGTAGGGCAAGCGGTGGTTTGCCCGCCGCCTATCTGGATGTAACAATTCGGTGCTTTAACGCAAAGCTTCTGATAGCAGATGCCGCCGCCGTCTGCGGTGAGCACATCGAGGTCCATTTGAGCAAGTGAAGAAGCGTCAGAAGGAAAAGCCAGCTTACTCGCTGCGACACCGTTTTGATCGGGTATTTGCTCAAAGAAAACCTCGTCTCCAGTTATCGTTCCATCGCCATTCATATCATTGGAAAGTCTGACGCGAAGCTCACCAAAAGCAGGATCATAATCTGATAATGCTATTGAAATTCGATTATCATTTCGATCATCCAGTTTGAATGAAGGAGTTTCAGAGGTTGCAGCACTGCGCTGCCAGTCCAGGTTGTTTAGTTGTATTCCTTCAATACAAACACAGCCGTATTGGAGGCCTGCACATGCTTCGCCCTGGCGATCTTCGCCACAAGCTTCATCAATAACAGGACATCCGGCCATGACTAAACAAAGCACTACAAGACAGAGGTGGGGTATTATGTTCTTCATCATAGAATAAGCGTATTAAGTCTAATGAGGTAGTGAACCCTTTCGATAAAAGGTAATGCTTTTTTTGAAAGAAACTATTTTTTCGCATTCTTGAATTACCTTTTTGTCCTACACATCACTTATTGATTGAAGCGAATGTACACAGAAATCGAACTGACTGACATGCTAAAAAGTGATGAAATGGAGGATGTGAAAAATGCTCAGGTTTCGCTCTACGAGCGATATGCAGATAAAATCAGCAGCAAAGCGCGCTACAAAGGATTCCCGCAAGATGAAGCCAGTGATTTGGTTTGGGATGCTATTGAAGCTGTGACCTTGAGTTTGAGGAAAAAGCCTGAATTCTATCCTGAAAAGCTGGAAGCTTATGTCATGGGAACCGTCCGCATATTGCTCATTCACAAACATAAAGCACGAGTAAAAGAGCGCAATATGTGGTCTGAAAGCAATGTCTCTATGCCAGAAGTAGCGGTCTATCAACGGGATGACAGCATTTCAAAAACAGAGGCCATCGAGCAATTTTGTCTACAAACGCTGAGCGAAAAGTGCCGGATGATTCTGAGTTATAAATATCTCCCTCATCTCGTAAATGAACTAAAACCACTCTCCTGGGATGCAATCGCGGAGAAGCTCGGCTATGCCAATAGTTCCTCCGTCAAAGTCGCATCCACCACATGCAAACGCAATCTCAAGGCTTGCCTTCAAGCTAAATTCCCATCCATGTTTGAAGCCTAATCCATCATGAACGACGCAGAATACATACAAGCATATCTAGACGGCACGCTAAAGGCCGATGAGGAAGCAGCGTTTAAGGAACGCCTGGAAGCTGATAAGGATTTTCGCAAAGGATATGAAGAAGCCAGGGCAATGGAAAACATCCTGTTGGATGTACAGGATTATAGCTTTGTAAAGCAAGCTGCCAGCATGGCAAGAAAAGAGGTTGAAGCAAATGAAAAGGCACCTGGCTCTTCAAATACACTACGCTGGTATCTGGGGATTGCAGCAAGCTTACTGGTTTTGGTAGCGGCTTTATTCTTCATACTAAAATCGCCTCCTCCGATCGAACCTTGTACTTTATTTAATAAAAAACCAGAAATAGATCTACTGAGCGCTTCAAAGGGAGCTGAAAGCCCATTTGTATCCGTAATAGGAGAAGCCAGGGAAGCCTACATACTCAAAGATTACAGCACGGTCATCCAGTTACTCGATTCCATTCCAACTAGCCAACAGCTATATCCATTGGCGATGCTGATGAAAGGGAATGCTCACATGGGTCTGTGCCAATCAGCAGATGCGATACCATTCTTAATCGCTGCATCTAGCGATCCCAAAGTCGCAGAACGCGCGCAGTGGTTCTTGGCACTTGCCTACATTGGAAACGGACAGCAAGCGGCAGCCCGCCCGATTCTTGAACGCTATGCCGCAGGCAACTACCGAAAAGCAGAAGCCAAAGATTTACTGAAGCGTTTGCGCTAGCATATCATTAATCATGGGGGTATTTGTCATGACGAACGATTAACCATTCGCGATGCAGTGCTGGGTAGGCTTCAATAGAAAAGGCATGTGTTGTATGACATAGAGTTAGAGACAAGGGGCGCGTCTTTAGGTTGAAGACATCGAAACACTTAGCAAGGAATTAGATTCATGGTTTTGAATGATTAAAACCTGTTGCTAAAAGCTACAATGCTCCAGAGGAGCATAAGGTCGGCAGCACTCGTTTTATGTGTTTAATACCGCTTCGGAGATGCGGAACATCCTGGGTCTCGCATCTCCGAAGCGAAAAATAAGGATATCATTATGAGCTACCAACCTGAAGCTCCTCCAGAGCTTTTCCTCCCAAAGGGAAGGATTTAGCTAAAACTGAGCACTATCAAACTTGCTTTACATGCCGACGTTTTTTACCCACTTGGCCTGAGAATCAAAAATATATTATCGCAAATTATATCGTTAACCCTACTACGTAGAGTACATGCCTTTTCTCTAAACAACATGGATCATATCGAGATTCTCATAAAAAACAAAAAGGGCCGCTTCGTATGAAGCGGCCCTTTTTGTTTTTTATGTCAATACCCTAGTTGCGAATCAAATCAGGCACACTGTTTAGGTCTACCTTTTCGACACCTTCACAATTGATATCAGCTTTGATCTCATACACAGCGCGTACAGGAAGTCCGCTACCGGTAGGCTCAAACTTCATATTTGCGATAATCGAAGGGAGGCTAAGCAACAGGTTCTGGTTGCTTACAGACAGGATGTTGTGCGCAAGCACACGACCCTGGCCATCGATAGTTACTTCAAATACTGACTGAGCAAGACCGCATACGCTTTTCTTCTTAAGCTCGTCTGCAATGAATTGCTTCATCGCAGTAGAACCACCTGCGTAAGTTGGTGTTATCATCTTAGGTCCACGAACATTAACGTGCTGAGTTGGCTGGCCAGCCTCATCATATACAACGGCTCCGCCACCTTGATTAGGAAGTGGCTCAGAAACGGCCTGGAATGTTGAAGCTGAATACTCCTCAAGACGATTAGGGTCGAGAAGATCTTCTACTTTCTTATACTTAGCAAAGTCTTTGTTAGCAGCGACAGACTTAAATTTTGAAGCTGAAGACTTGCTAGCAGTGCGTTGAGTACTTGAATTGGTATTTCCTCCGCTTGTTCCTCCACCTCTGTTCACTAATGTGCCACCACCATTCTGCAACATCTGCATTTGCTGAGTAAGTAGAACAATTTGCTGGCGCAGCATTTCGAGTTGCGCGGTTGTTTCTCCTCCACCAGTAATTGGGTCATTAAGGCCTGCGACTGTTGTACCTGGAGCAGCATTACCACTTTCCAAATTCATTTTATCAATTGTAGCCTGAATCTCTAGTTTGCGCTGTTCACTTGCAGATTGTACTTCCGCATCTTTCATTTCTTTTTGTTGCTGTTTACGAACAAGCTCTTCCTCTTTACGCTCTAGTTCTGCCACAGCACGCTCCAAATCTGACTTCATACGCTCCATTTCGCGCATTTTTTCTTGTACTAAACGCTCCTGATCACGCTTATCCTGCTCTGCCTTACGGCGGGCTTCTTCAAGGCGATTCTGATCTTCACGCTCACGTGCTTCTGCCACAGCAGCATCCGCTTCAAGGCGGCGCTTTTCTGCGTTAACGATATCGCGCTGAAGTCTTGCAAGACTGTTGCGTGAATCTTTTTCAGCACGCTCGATGTCACGCATACGATTACGAAGCTCATCTGCTTCACGCTTTGCGCGATCGGCAGCAGCCTGGGCACGCTCAACAGCACTCATCTCGCGCTGTGGAGGCTCAGATCCTCTGTCACCACGATCAGCATAGCGGTCATCACGGTCATAAGAGCGATCTTCAAATCCGCCACCACGGCTTCCGCGGTCACGATCACTACGGCCACGGTCGCGATCTATAGATGAACGTCCGCGGTCTCTGTCGCGATCACGGTCATTACGATCTGCAGACGCACGGGCGTCACGCTCTGCACGGGCGATACGCTTTGCTTCTTCAGCAGCGGCGATCTTTGCTTCGCGAGCTTCTTTTTCTGCATCTGCTTTCTCCTGAGCAAGACGATTTTTCTCTTCGTCTGCTGCGGCTTTCTGAGCTGCTAGCTCATCCTTAAGCTTCTGAATCTCGGCATCCTGAGCTGCACGCTCTTTATTCGCCATGCTCAAAGCAGTTTCCATTTCTTTACGAGCAGCACTTTCGCCTGTGTTAGGAATACCAGTTGGATTACCAGTCGAAGTGCTTGCTATGTCGGTCTTAGGCTTGGTTCCCGGAGGAGTTGGAAGACCGCCTTCAGTTTTTTCTGTTTTAGTTTCTGCAGGAGTAGTCGCTGGTGTAGAAGCCACGGCTTCTTTTTCAACTGCTGGAGTAGCAGGGTCACCTGCAGGTACTTCAGGAGTACCAGAGGTTCCGGCAGCTGCACTCGCTGAGACTCCGGTTGAACTTGCATAATTCAAAGGAACACCATTGGCGTCGATCTTTTCATTATTAAAGATTTTTACCTGACTGTAAGCATTGTCACGACCGTCAGCACAATCGATAGAAGGCTTGATCTCGAAGTAAATAGATTTTGCTGCTGAAAAGCCTTTTGCGTTCCACTTGATATTTTTGACAATATCCTGAACTGACTTAGCATAGCAGTCTGAATCTAAACCTGTGAGTGGCTTTACATTAAGCACGTAACCACTAGGATCGATTTTTACTTCCAAATACATACGAGCTGGTCCGCAACAAGTAGTCTGCGCTTCCAGCGTTTCGTAGATATAGGTTTTGACGGTATGCTTGTTGTCACTAAACGTGTACGTTTTAGGGTCAGCAAGCACTTTGGTGACGTCTACTGTCTGGGCTGGTACGATAGCCACGAGGCCCATCAGCAAGCTGCAAAACAGAAGAGACGTACGAATAAGCTGATTCATATGAAGGTTGTTGTAAACAATGTTATGCTTGGAATAACAAGCGGAATATATTGAAGTATATGTTCAGGTCACTAAAATAGACGTTTTTTTGGTTGATTAATAATTTTAGGATGAAGCAATGATCTAAAAGCAATGAGCGATGTCATTTCTCGCACGTTTCCATCCTATTTATCATCATACCAAAAGCGGCACTTCCATAACCTCGATCTGGTCAAAAATGTCATATATTTCGTTTAAATCATCGGATTTAACGAGTTTTAAGCGGGTTTCTTTAAAATGAGGAATCCCCTTAAAGTAGTTTGTATAGTGTCGGCGCATCTCTCTGATTGCCACGATCTCTGGTTTCCAATCAACAGACATTTCCAGATGTCTCCGACATACTCTCACCTTTTCAGCAAGGGAAGGTTTAGGAAGGTGTTCACCCGTTTTGAAGAAATGCTTAATCTCTCTGAAAATCCAGGGATTTCCTATTGAAGCACGGCCGATCATAGCACCTTTGATATTTGGATATCGCTCACGCATTTCCAAGGCTTTTTCGGGAGAGTTCACATCACCATTGCCAAAAATCGGGATTTCAATATCAGGATGAGATGCCATTTCGTGAATAGGGTCCCAATTTGCGACACCTTTATACATCTGAGCACGCGTGCGTCCGTGAACGGTAAGCGCTTTGATGCCTGCGTCTTGTAGGCGCAGGCCTACTTCGGTAAGTCGGATGGTACTCTCGTCCCAGCCCAAGCGGGTCTTGACTGTCACAGGTAATGATGTCGCTTCTACCACCTCGCGGGTGAGTCGCTCCATTTTATCGATATCCCTCAAAATACCAGCACCAGAGCCCTTGCAAGCGACCTTCTTCACAGGACAGCCATAGTTTATATCCAGTATCTCTGGCTCGACTGACTCTACAATGCGTGCAGTTTTCTGCATCGACTCAATATTATTGCCGAAAATCTGAATGCCTACAGGGCGCTCTTCGTCATAAATGTCCAGCTTTTGAACACTTGTTTCTGCATCACGAATCAAACCTTCAGAAGATATAAATTCAGTGTACACAACATCTGCTCCCAGCTCTTTGCACAAAGCGCGAAAAGGAGGATCACTGACATCCTCCATAGGAGCCAGCAATAGTGGATAATCACCCAGTTCGATATGATCGATTTTTACCATTTCGATGCTTTTATCAATATAGCGTTTTCCTAAAAAATCTGATGCTTACTTTATCCGCCTCTAATCTTATACGTTTGAGAATTACCGTAAAATGAGTGAAAGAGGAGTAGAGATACTCTCTACTACATCAGAGATACGAAATCAGATTTTTCAGGAAACCTCTACTTGTCAATATTAGTTAGACGCTCAAAAGTAGCTATTTCCATAAGTGTCTCCAGACTTTTTTTGAATAAGCTGACTCCACACCATGCAAAAAAGCTAACTTCGCGCAAAAATAAGCAATTTGAGTTTCTTTCAACCCATTCAAGAAGTATGCAAAAAAAGCCCAATCGCAGTATTGGTACTTGCCTTTGCGCTTTTTTTTATTGGACAACTGTTTGTTCAATTGGCAGCAGTGATTTGGGGGCTTGTAATTGAGGGTGAAGCGGGAGCGGTCCAGGCAGCCCTTGCCTCTCCTGAGAGCATGCTAGCCTCCAGTGAAGTTATTCGCTTTTCGCACATCACCAGCCAAATATTCAGCTGGGGATTTGCAGCGATAATGGGTGGATTCATTTTGGGAAATGTCCAGCAAGAACTGGGAATGAGTCAACGCGGCCCCTGGTACTATTGGGTACTGGCTCCTATAGCAATCCTGCTCGCCGCTCCAGTGGCACAGGCCATGATTATCAGCCCTGAGTGGCAGGGATTCCCAGGAATGGAAAGCATTATAGAAGCAGCTCGCAGTATGGAAGACCGCTCTCAAGAAGCGATCACAGGCATGCTTAGACTTCAGGGAACAGGGAATTTCATGTTAAATGTTGTGGCTTTTGCAGTAGCTCCGGCTATTTGTGAAGAGCTTTTCTTTCGTGGCTTGATCCAACGCAATTTACTGCGCGGCATGTCTCCTTTGAAGGCCATCTTTCTGACTGCCTTTCTGTTCAGTTTGCTCCATCTGGCTTTGTTTGGATTCTTTGCACGCCTCTTTTTGGGTTTTGTACTTGGTTTGCTTGCATGGCGCAGCAAGAGTATCTGGCCAGCAATTCTGGGGCATTTTACCTTTAACTTTCTTACCGTTCTAAGCATACATAATGGCTGGGACGAACAGTTGACTGCTTTTCCTTTTTGGATCATCGCCTTGTGTGGTCTGGGTTTGGCAGGACTATTTTTTTTGATAAAAGATGAGTAATCTATTAAGACGTGCCTTGACTGCGCTGATCGCAGGATCGGTTGCTATAGCAGCGATTGTGTGGTCATCCTATGGGATGTGGCTATTTGGCCTGATCGTCTCCATGGCAGGAGTTTGGGAATTTTGGAATATGAGCGATAGTCCCAAGCAGTATCGCTGGCCCGCTGTCATCGTCGGCGTACTCGTGTGGGTGAGTATCGCCCTTGAGTATGCAGGCATGCTTCCATCAGGCACCTTTTGGTACGGCTATCTACTGATCGTACCGATGCTGGGACTTCTATTGCTCTACCAAGCCGACGAAGAACGACCCATCGAACGGTTAGGCGAACTTGTACTCGCTTTTGCTTATGCACATATTCCTTTGGTGCTATTCTACCTAATCGCACATAGCGGTGATGGATATAATTTCCGCATACCTATAGGGCTTTTAATTATCACCTGGGCATTGGATGTAGGGGCCTTTTTTGCAGGAAAATGGTTTGGAAAAAAGCCTTTGTTTAAGCGAATATCTCCTAAAAAAACCTGGGCTGGCAGTATTGGTGGCACCATTATTTGCCTAGCGATCGCAGCTTCATTCCAGTTCTGGCCTGAGATGCAAAACGGCGTAAGTCTGCCCTGGATAGCGAGCGGCATGATCATTGCCCTGTTTGGGCAGTGGGGCGACCTGATCGAATCCATGTTTAAGCGTAGCAGCAAACGTAAGGATTCAGGCAGCATTCTCCCGGGCCACGGTGGCATGCTCGACAGGTTCGACTCTATGTATATTACAATGCCGCTTTTATATATTCTTTTTTCAATACTTTAACAAAAGAAAGAAATCTCAAGTTTATTGGAGCGTAATGTCCATGAAGCTACCTTTGCGGTCGTTTTCACGAACATGTTTTTCATATCAGGTTCACGTAATGTTTGAACCAATTTGTCTAGCCACAAAACGATATTTTTTTACTGCAACAAAAAAAGCCAAGACCTATGGCAAACTCCCCAACAAAAACGGAACAAACTCGCCCTTCACCGTATGATTCCTTGCTCGCTCGCTTCAATGAAGCAGCTGACATCATCAAACTCGACGAACGTTACCGCGACATTATCTCAGTGCCTGAGCGCGTAATTCAAGTAAATCTACCCGTGAAGCTTGACAGCGGTAAGACCCGCGTGTTTCAAGGTTTTCGCGTAATTCACTCTACAGTTCTCGGTCCTTCCAAAGGAGGAATTCGTTATGCTCCTTTCGTGGACCTCGATGAGGTAAAGGCGCTTTCAGGTTGGATGTCACTTAAATGTGCCCTGGTCGGTCTTCCTTACGGAGGAGCCAAAGGAGGCATCGCTCTCAACCCAAAGGTTCGCACCGATGATGAACTTGAGCGTATCACACGTGCATATACACGTGCTTTGAAGGATACCTTCGGTGAAGGCTCTGATGTTCCGGCACCGGACATGGGCACAGGTGCTCGCGAGATGGCCTGGATTTTCCACGAATACTCAAGAACATACGGCTACTCTCCAGGTGTAGTAACCGGTAAGCCTATTGACCTAGGCGGTTCCAAAGGACGTGTTCAAGCAACAGGATGGGGTACTATGCGTGCCACTATGCAGGCGATTGAAAAGCTTGGCATGAAACCAGAAGGCACACGTGTCGCTATTCAGGGATTTGGAAATGTGGGATCATGGGCTGCCAAGTTCTTAAAAGACGAAGGCCTAAAGATTGTAGCGATCAGTGATCACACTGGTGGATATTATAATGAAGACGGAATCAAGGTAAGTGATGCTATTCGCTACCTCCGTAAAAATGGCTCTCTCAAAGGCTTTGACGGAGCCGCAAGCATCACAAACGAAGAGCTTCTAACACTTGATGTGGAAGTCCTCGTCCCTGCTGCTATCGAAAACGTCATTACAGCCAAAAACGCTGACAATATCCGCGCGAAGGTTATTGTAGAAGGTGCCAATGGTCCTGTATCAGCAGGAGCTGATGAAATCCTCGACGCTAATGGGATCCTTATCATTCCTGATATTTTGGCCAATGCTGGTGGTGTAACAGTATCATACTTCGAATGGGTACAAAACCGTCGTGGGCACTATTGGTCAGAGACAGAAATCAGAGACAAAACCTTCCCTATTCTTAAAGATGCCTTTGACAAGGTATGGGATACTCATAAAGAATATGGATGTACCATGCGCCTCGCAGCGTACATCGTGGCGATCAAACGTCTCGCCGTAGGAATTGACCTGGAAGGTAACTTCTAGTGACTATTCGCGACTAGAAAATGACAGCTTAGTGCCCAAGGCACTAGTCTAAAACAACATAACTGGATTTTTTCGCAAGGAAAGTCTATATTTAGAGCTGAGCTTAATCGGTTTTAAGTATAGACTTTCTCTGCCTATGACGACACCCTCTACAAGGCATATGCTTATCGCATTGTTGCTCAGTTGGCTATGTATCAGTCAGCTGGATGCACAGATACGGGCCTATCCTTACTTAGAGGACTTTGAACAATTTGGGCGATGTACACCTGATTGTAGAGTAAGCTGCCCACTCGTAAATTTTTGGGAGAATGCCGCTAATGATGACTTTGACTGGGTCGTTCAAAATGGTTCCACACCATCCAGCAATACTGGTCCAAGTTCCGATGCCATTCCAGGCACTTCGAGTGGAAATTACCTTTATATTGAGCCTGACGGAATTTGCGCAGGTGGCGGAAAAGAAGCCTGGCTGTTAAGCCCTGACTTTGAATTTTCTTCACTTCGCAATCCAGTTTTGAATTTTTCATATCATGCCTACGGCGAAGCTGGAGCACGTATCCATCTGGACATGGCAATCAACGGTGTTTGGCAGCAAGACATCATTGAACCTATTCGCGGGTCTGTCGACAAATGGCTTCAGCACCATATTCCTTTGGACGCAGCAGCAAACAAACGCAGTGTACGCTTCCGTTGGAGAGGCGTATCGGGCCTGGTAGAAACAGGTGACTTCGCCATCGATGCCGTCGGAATCCGAGAAGGATTCGGTCATGATATATCACCACATTCTTTGGACAAAGCAGCAATTGCTTGCATTAATGCCAGTGACTCAGCACGTGTTTTCATTCAAAATCTTGGTAGTAATCGTGCAAGCAGCTTTGACATTCAGTATTCCTGGGATAATCAGGTATGGAGCAGCATTCAAACAATCAATAATACGATAGCGCCAGGACAGCAGATTGCTATTTCGATACCTGTAGGCAACCTCTCCACGGGCAGTCATAGTTTACATTTTGTTGCTCGCTCATCTCCCAATTTAGATCAGGATAGTAGGAATGATACGCTTTATGCATTTTTCGAAGCGAGTCCTGTTGTTAAAGAAATTCCTTATCTCGCCACTTTTGAAGTAGGCCCTATGGGCTGGACCAGCAGTGGAACCAGAAACGACTGGCAGCATGGCAACCCACGTGGTACCGTGCTGGACAAAACACTTGATGGAAACTTTTGCTGGGGCACGAATCTGAATGGCACCTACGACTTTTTCACACTCAGCTACCTCTATACACCATGCTTCGACTTCACACAGGCAAATGCTGACCCTATACTCAGTTTTGACGCTAAATTTGATCTTGAACGCCAGGACTTCTGCTGGCTAGAATACAGTGTTGATGGGGGAGAATGGGCAAAACTGGGAACTCGCCAGAGTGGTCTTACTAATTGGTACACGCACTTCAAACAAGCCTGGACTGGCACAACAAACTGGCAAAACGCTGCCCACCGGCTGGTAGGCATGCAAGGCCATGTCGTGAAGTTCCGCTTTGTAGTGTTTTCTGACGGAACACGAAATTTTGAAGGAATGCTGCTGGATCGTTTTATGATTCGGTACGATTACGATCTGGTAATCGAAGACATATTCCCAAAAGATGTATGTGATCAAAGTTTAGGTACGCAAGAGCAAGTTTCGGTAGCGGTTCACAACCAGGGCTACTTTGACATTGACAACTTCGACATGCGATACAAAGCTGACAATCAGTTTTTTAGCGCGTATAAAAACTTCCAGGGAACAATTACATCTGGTAACACACGCCTATTTTCTTTTGTCCAAACTGCAGACCTTTCAACTCCCGGCATTCATTGGTTGGAGGCTGAAGCAGACTTCAGTCCTGACCCTATTAGGAGCAACAACAGTCTTCGGTCACGAGCTGGAAACTTTTCCTCTCCGGTAATTGAACTGGGCAATGACACATCGGTATGTGCGGGCCAGCGCCTAGTGCTTAAAACTGGTGTACAGGGAGGAACCTACCGCTGGAATACAGGTCACGTGCTTCCAGATTTATATGTCTTTAAAAAAGGCATGTATGAAGTATTTGTAACAGATTCATTCGGATGTGAGGGTTCTGATAAAATCGAGGTAGAAATTCCGCCAGCGATTGATGTTCTGGTTGATGTGGTGAAACCAATAAGCTGCCCTGGAGGCGACGGCAGGCTTTGGGCCACCGCCACAGGTGGCGTAGGGCCTCTTCAATATCGTTGGCCTAACGGCAATACGAGCCAATTAGCCGATCCTACACCGGGAGGCAATTATGTGGTTGAAGTAACGGATTCTATCGGCTGCTCAATGAGCAAAGCCAAACTGCTCCCAGAGCCGGATTCTATTCGTATTCATATCGACCAACTGAATCCGGTTAGTTGCCCAAGAGACTCCAATGGAGCGATAGAGATTACGGTCACCGGTGGTACTCCACCGTACCGTTATGTCTGGGATAACGGCTCAACCAATTCTACCATAAGCCAGCTCAAGCCTGGCTTATACAATGTGGAGGTTACTGATGACAACGGCTGTTTTGACGACATGAATCTGGTGGAAGTCCCTATTAGTAAGGACACTATACCGAAAGCAATTCTTGACTATCAAATTTCAGGAGGAACTGTGAGTTTTTCTTCCATCAAAAGCTTAAATGCATCAAACTATGTATGGGCTTATGGTGATGGAACAAACGAATCAGGAAATCCCACTCCAGATTATACCTACAAAGCAAACGGCGTATATTTTGTGACACTTATTGCTCAAAATGCTTGTGGAGCTGACACCACTACCCTACCAATCGAAATTATAGCTGTAAGTATCGATGATGAAGAAAATATCATCGCTGTAGATTTGGCACCAAATCCGATTACTGAGGGGCGCTTTTTTATCAAAAACCCCCAAGAGATGCTTCGCGATGTACAGCTCAGCCTATTTGACCTTCACGGCAAGCGGCTACGCACCTGGACACGCGAGATGCTTCCAACTGGAAGTAGAACTGGCTTTGAGTTGGATGCTCTACCTGAAGGCGTCTACCTTATCCAAATGAAGGCTGAAGGACTTAGACGCAACTGGAAAGTAGTTGTGCGTTAGTGCCTTCGATACTATTCTTTTTTATCAAAACGCTGCTTTAAAAATGTGCGTGTCAATGCGCGCGCCTGCATGGCATCTTCCTGGTCATAGCGACTGCTGGAAGGATTTGCGAAAGCGTGATCGGCCTTAAACATATGAACACTGATATTATTATCGGTCTTTTCGACTGTTTGGCGAAAATCTTCCACAATCTCAGGAGTAATCCAGCGATCACGACTCGCAAATATCCCAAGTACATCACAGCTTAGCGCAGCAAGCTTGGCACTATCACGAACAGGCATACCATAATAAATCACACAACCAGCAGCCTGATCTCCAAGTAACAAACTTGTTTTCAGGGACCATCCTCCTCCAAAGCACCAGCCAATAGTCGCAATACTTGCAGATTCACCAGCGTAGGCTTTTGCTCCCAATATAATTGCCTCAGCGCGCTCAGCCTTCACCACTTGCATGTATTTGGAGGCGTTCTCCCGCGTGGTCGCGACCTTTCCGTCATACATATCAATCGCCAGGACATTTACATTTCCCAGGGCAGCAGCTAAGCTATCGGCCTCGCGACGAATATGGTCATTGAGGCCCCACCATTCATGAATGACGAAAATGTAATGATCGGTTGGCTCCGCCGCTTCTACCCAATATCCGCGCCCTTTTTCTCCTCCTTCTATTGGAAATCGGATCTCTTTGCCAGCAGCAAGGTGCGTCGTCTCAAGCGGTAAATCATGAGCAGCGACAAAGCCTTCATCTGTACCCAGCGCTGCAAAGTCAGCAGTGGCTGAAGGTTCTAGCGAGCAACAGGCCATCGTCTGCGCTTCCAGGCTAATTGGTACAAAACAGAAAAAGACAAAGAGAGAAAGGATGATATTTTTCATTTTTGCAAGATACATATTTTGAAAATCGAGGATCAAACAGCGAGGAATTTCAACCCAACATCGCCTCTGCGGCTTTTGTACCTAGTCCCGCCCCCAAAGCTACGCCCATACCTCCCAGACGAACAGCCGTCCAAAGTCCTGGCTTTACTTCTTCCATAATCGGCGACTTGGTCTCGCCCACTCCCAGCGTTCCACTCCAGCGATGTTCGGCTTTCCAGCTACCCGCAGGCAAAAGATGCGTGTCTACATATTGGTGAAGCGCTTGCTGGATCGTTTGTGAAAAGCCAGGAGCTGCCGTCGTCTCTCCTTTTTTATCCAAATCCCTAAAACCGCCGATCAAAAGTCTGTCTCCCACATTTCTGAAATACACATAACCAGCATGCGCGTGGAAGTTACCTTTGAGTAATAGCCCTGGAACAGGGTTCGTCACAAACACTTGATTACGAGCAGGTTGCACGTCCAGTTCTGGAATGAGCGATGTCGTAAAGCCGTTGGTGGCGAGGAGAATTTTTTGTGTAAAAAACGCCTTTCCTTCACTTCCCTCGATGCGCCATCCGCCGGCTTTTTGTTCTATCACATTCACCTTCCAACCTTGATGAATAACCACGCCAGCTTGTCGGGCTGCGCCTTGCAGCGCTTGCATCATCTTTCCAGGATGGATTTGCCCTTCACCCTGAATTCCGATCGTTTGGCTAAAGCCACGTGTGCCGATAGCTTGGCCGGACATCGGTGAAAAGGCACAGGCCCGGGTATCGTCCGCTTCGCGAAGTAGGCGGTTTAAGTCATCGAGTTTATCCATGCAAGCCTGCGCCAGTGCGTGTTGGCTTGCGGCAAACACCTCATGCGAGGGGCTGTCGGTATATCCGATGGCGGCATCTCCCAGGCCAGTTCTCAACTGGCGCAAGCCTTCGAGGCGGCGGCGTATCAAGTCGATGACTTCCTCTTCTGATCGTGAAGACAAGTCATCGAGCAACTCGGATGGGCTTCCAAAACAGGCAAATCCTGCATTGCGTAGGCTGGCGCTGCCGGGCCAAAGGCCTGCGTCAAGCACCACTACGCGCAAACTCGGATGGAGCTGGCGCATGCGCCATGCAGCATGCAATCCGACTAGTCCCGCACCAATAACAACGACATCGGCACGTTTCAAGAAAATATCCTGCTCCCAATAGCTTATATTCATGCTGTAAAAGTAAGACAAGCTGCCCATGCTTTTTTTGTAACTTTCGGCCCATTCATCCAAATCCAGTATTTTGAAAATATCTAACGAAGT
>JBGCFB010000186.1:0-5036 GCA_045106685.1 Bacteroidia bacterium
ATGTGCTTCTCGTCAACCCATCCAGCAGTTTCCAATCCCCATAGCTCACCAATTTCACCACCTACATAGTTTCTATAAACAGCACCTCTACCAGAAGTTCCATAAATTTGGTCAGGTAGCTGAGTCAAAGGACCAAGGTCAGTGATCTCTGTTTTAACAGTAGAAAGGTTAGCGCCAGCATTCCAGCGGAAATTAGACGTATTAACCAATACTGCACCTAAACCTAGCTCTATACCTGAGCTTTTAACGTCTCCAGAATTAAGCTTTACTGAACTTGTTCCAAAAACTTCTGAAACACTCTGGTCAATAAGAATATTCTCAATGTTAGATGTGTAATAGTCTACACTCAATGTGAACTTGTTTCTAAGGAAACCGAGGTTAATACCGAAGTTAGTCTCAGTATTAGTTTGCCAAGTCAGGTTAGGGTTCGCTACATCATTAGGAATAAGGAATGCATTACCTAGTACTGAAGTTCCAGGATTCAGGATACTCAATGAGTTATATGCTCCCAAGTTAGATGTCGTACCAAGTGAACCATAGCTGAATCGCAGCTTTGCATTCGTCAGGAAGTCTGAGTTATAAAAAGCTTCATTGTGAATGTTCCATCCCAAAGAAACGGCTGGGAATACTTCATACTTATTGTTTGCACCAAAACGAGAATCACCATCTCTTCTTACAGAAACAGATGCTAAGTAACGATTGTCATATGCATACTGAACTCTTCCAAAAAGACTCTCTCTATGAATAGTTTCGTCTCTTTCTGAAACAGTAACATCTTCAGGTGCTAGCAGTGCATAGTTCAAAGGCTCACCTAGAAGCTGTGATACATTGTTACCTGCTACGTTGATTGCCTCGATAAAATTCTTCTGGAATTCAACACCAACCAATGCAGAGATATCATGCTTGTCATTAAGTACTTTATTAAAGTTAAGCGTAGTCTCACTTAACAAAGAAGTTCTTCTAACATCTTGCTGGTCTAAGTAGGTGTCTTTTAGTTCTCCATTATTGTCGCCTCCAGCCAAATAGTGCTGATTGGCTGTGAACGTTCTGATATCACCGCCTAGGACAGTTTTTAAGTTCAAGCCATCTACGATCTGGAAATCGAGATATGAGCTCATATTACCGAAGTACGTTTGCTCTGTATTTGACTTATTGTCAATGAGGTCGGCAGTTCCTGGGTTACTTGAACCTCCAATACCATTACCTGCTCTTCCGTAGTGCCAGTCCCATGCCGCGTCACCAGGCTGCAAATCGTAAATACTCTGAGGGTGAATTCCTCCACCTCCTACACCATTGTCAAATTGCTGAGTCGGATTAACGCCACCTTGTCTGCTCACTCGAATTCCCAAGTCTTGAGACTTCTGGTTCAGATCCTGAACAAATGCGATAGAATTAGCTGTATGGTAAATAGGGTGAATACTAGCACCTCGCAAAATATCCCTCATACTGTGCTCCAATGCAGACCTGTCTGAAGTAAATCCATTGAAGCTCAAACCTGTACTGAATCTCTCACCAAGTTTGCTATCGATATTCAAGCGCGCATTAAGTCTGCGGAAAGCCTGTGTTCTCACAACACCGTCTACATCCTGGTATCCTACTGAAGCAAAAAACTTCGTATCATCATTACCACCACTCATACTGAAATTGTGGTTCTGAGTTGAGCCTGTTCCGAAGATGTGGTCTTCAATAGCAACAACATCAGGAGAATTTCTGTAGCCGTTGATTTTAAAATCAACAAAACCTGGTGCAATCGACTCAAGTTCAGCAACATCCCAGTTTCCATTAGCGATACTAGCATCAGCATAATCTGCCCACTCGCTAGCTGTCATGTTGATATTGTCACGGTACTTCTGAGACACACTTGTGTATGCATCATAGCTAAACTGAGTCTTGCCAGCTTTGCCTTTCTTGGTAGTAACCAAAATAACACCGTTTGCACCTCGTGAACCATAAATAGCCGCAGAAGCAGCATCTTTAAGTACTTCGATACTCTCAACATCATTAGGGTTTACAGTAGCCAAGCTTCCAGAGATAGGATATCCATCCACAACGATAAGTGGATTAGAGTTTCCTGTAATAGAAGAGGCTGCTCTAATTTGAATCTTTGGGTCAGCACCTGGCTCACCGCTTTGATTTTGGATCAATACACCAGCCATTTTACCTGCTAGGGCATCATCCACACGGTTAGCCTGGATAGCTGCAACCGCATCACCATCCACCTGTGTAATAGCACCGGTATTGTGCGATTTTTTCCGTGTACCGTATCCAACTACAACGACCTCATCTACACCGAAATCAGCCTCTACAAGGGTGACATTCAGTGTTTTTTGGTCTGTAATTGTAATAGACTGGCTTGCATACCCCAAGTACGAAAACTTGAGAACGTCGCCATTTGTTACTTCTAACCGAAATTTCCCTTCATCATCAGTAATCGCGCCCTTAGTGGTGTTGGCTACTGTTACTGTTACCCCGGTAAGCGGGACATTGTCGGCATTGGACACCTTGCCGGACAAGGTATAGCCGTCTTGCGCAAATAATGATAAGCTGAAAAGCAGCATCATTATGAACGTTAAAGTAGATTTTAGATTCATTACGTTACTAGTAAAGTTGAAAAAGGTCGACATATATGCCTATGCCGATTTGAAAACTTGTCGGGTTGAAGATTTACTTCACTTCAAATCCCAATATTTTTTACAGAAGTCTTCTTTTCGCAAAACATTTCAGAAATTCATTCTGCTATTTACTGCATCAGATGGGCGCACTTGATCAACTCGATTGGTCAACCAATTTTTGGTTGACCAAATCTAGTAATTTATTTTTACTGTCCTAGTCTTTTATTTATTATATCCGAAATATACCAGCCCATGAGAATTTACCTTTTCGATCAAAAAAATAAATTGAACAAACACCTCTATCTGTTTAAGGGGAAGTCGATAATGGCTTACGAAAAGACTGATCTCACTGAGAAAAGCACCAGCATTGATATTCACACAGCTAAGAATATCGACGAGCTGGACTTGGGCTTTCTTTTTGATTATCGCATTTTTCCAGACAATATCCTGACCTTCAAAAGTCAATGGAAAGATGAAGGCAGAGCGATGAAAGCAGGCGACACCATTGCGCAGCAGGTGTATATTCCTCCGACAAAGACCTTTTCTCAGAAAATAGTCTTTGGAGTAAGAGTATGTGAGATTATTGATAAGGCTAATAAAAAGGGATTCAGCTACGAAACCCTTGAAGGGCACGTAGAGAAAGGTATTTCAACTTTCACGGTCGAGCAATTTGAAAACAAAATCATTTTCAAAGTCCACACCTTTTCAAGGCCTGGAAACATTTTAACTGCACTACTCGGTCCCATTTTCTCAATCCCCTATCAGACCTTTTGTACCAAAGCCGCTTTAAACAATGTAAAGGAGCAGCTGGAGAAGTGATAGATCGCCAGCTTCGCGGCTCGATATGACAATCTTTTTGAATTTCGTTAGACAACCTCATTAAAAACAAAACAGGCCCCACTCATACGAGTAAGGCCTGGATTTTTGATAGGTGAAATGGGTATGTTCTACAAGTCCTCGTATGGAAACTGTCTGGCAGATTTTCTCATAAAGGCTTTGATTACGGTGTTGGTGTCTGAGCCAAGGCTACGGGTAAGGGCTTTGCCATAGCGCCACAACAAGGCTCCATCCTTCGCATTGTGAATACTGAGCGTGATCATGCCACCATTGGTATCACCCCAGAATCCGACGAGCAAGCCAAGGGCGGCCGAAGCTGCTTCTGACATAGGTTTCGTCAGCACAAGATTGCCGGACACGACTGCGTCTACTCCCAATATAGCACACAGCTGCTCGGAGGTGTACTCATCCATGTTTTCATAGGAAATACCGTTTTGCTTGAGCAGTGCATTTGTCTTGGTGACTTCCTGGAAGGTTACTGCAAACTGCTTACGCTGCTGGCGTCTGAGGAAGTAAGACTCGATGGCCAACTGTACAGCCTGGCTTTCAGACTTTTCCATTTCCAGAAGTTGATCAGGAGTCATTTTGGCCATTTGCTTAGGGCGCAGCTTCATGATCGTTTTGGGGGGCATCACTGCTACAATGGAATGCTCTGAAGCGAGGTTTTCGAATTGAGGGTGGGTATACATAACCCGGTTCTGGGCGAAGCTAATAACACAGAACGAAAGCAAAGCGAGGATCAGAATGTAGTTTTTCATGTTGTTTTGGTTTGGTGTGAAGTATTCGTAAGTGTTTAAAGATTGAGCGCAATATTCCAGGAATTATTCGCTTGTTCAAGCGCGCTTGAACAAGCGTGTTTGGCTGATTTTTATCCGTGAAAAAAATGAAAAGCCTCTGCTTCTTGTGAAAGAAGCAGAGGCTTTTTGTTGTCCTTAATTTACTTTATTTCAAGAAAGCTAGAGGTACATATATTGTTTCATTTTTTGAGTTTTGGCTATTCCGTATTAAGATTCGATATTGCTGATACTTTAAAATCAAAATTATGAAAAAGAACAGCTGGATTCGTGATGGAATAATTCTCGGGTTAGCACTACTGGTTGCCAATTTAGTTATGGATTATATCTATGGCGACTTTCAACTTTCTCAAATTTCTGGAAAAGTCATTATATTTTTAGTCGTAGGCCTAGCTTTAAGTCTTGTGTATAGCATTGTTAAGAAAATGCGAAAAGGCTAAGCGTCAAAAGAACAGCTTCGTTCTGGCTTTGTTTATTTTCCATTTTTTCCTAAAAGTCCATCTCCTCACTATCCACGACATCCATGTAGCGCTTCATCTTTTTGAGAATAACCTTGAAGTGGTGCGTCTCGTCTCTGGTGACAAAGGTGATCGCCAAGCCTTCAGATTCAGCTCTTCCGGTCCGCCCTACTCGATGGACGAAGTCTTTCGGTGAGCGCGGCAATTCGTAATTAATTACGTAGGGAAGCTCATTGATATCGATGCCTCTGGAGATTATATCCGTGGCTACCAGTACACGTAGCTCACCGGCCTTGAACCGCTCCAGCGTCTTCACTCTAGCAGATTGGCTCTTC
>JBGCFB010000187.1:0-19207 GCA_045106685.1 Bacteroidia bacterium
CTTTTGGGCGAAGCAGCCATCACAGGCCGACAACCCATTTCCAAAAAAGGCTCACAAACGACGCACTTTTTGATATCTGCTAATAGCTCATTCATGGTATTATATCTGGTTCTTTTAAAAAATGTGACCAGCTAATCGCTAAGGGCCAACAGCCAAAATCCTCCTCATTGATAAAAGTCACTCCATTTTCTGATTTTCTGTGTTGAAAATGAGTATATCAGATTTTACATTTGTAGCGTTTATTTAGACTCATTAAAAATAAGCTCTTCATAAATCGCGATGGCAAAGTATAAAAAGAAGTGCTGTAAAAAGTACAAAAAGAAGGCAAAAGCTTGTAAAAAGTGCCCCTTGATGGCTTGTCAAAAAGGCCAGAAAATATTGTTGGTAGCCACTTTAGGAAAAAAAGCTGCCAAACAAGCACTTATTGCGGCATAAACACTGGCTATTAATAGCTGAGAAACAGGGCTAACAGCCAAAAAAGTTTATATTTGCCGGCCATGAAGCGGATCGTTTGTTTTGGGCCAGGCCCAGCCTTCAAGGGAGGCATCTCGAATTATAACACAGCCCTTGCCAAAGCGCTTGCTCGTCAAGAAGATACTGAGGTACATATTGTATCCTGGACTCAGCAGTATCCAGCGATTATTCCTCGCGATTTTAAAGATAGAGCCAGCCGCTCAGACTTGTTGGAAGGAACCGGGATTGAAGTAACCTATTTGACTAATTATAATAGTCCTTCTTCCTGGAAAAAGACCTATAAGCTTATCCGCGATCTTAAGCCGGATATCGTCATCTTCCAATGGGCTATCGCCCTTCAGGGCTTGCCGATGGGCCGTATCGCCCGACGCCTGAAGCAAAACACCGACATCGAAGTCATGTTTGATGTGCATGTTTTGGTACAAAAAGAAGCCAGTGTCCTCGATCGCTATTTTACCAAATATGGTCTCAAGGTAGCCGACACATTTATTGCCCATGCTTATACAACTTCAGATGAGCTTCAGGCAGTTTTTCCAGATAAAAAATTCATTGTAAACGAGACAGGAGAGAGAAGCGAGGATAAGTCAACGATTATCAAGCTCTATCATCCTGTTTATGACCTCTTTAAGCCAGATCCCAATTTTGATATCGAAGCTTTTAAACAGAAGATGGGCTTAAAAAAGCATGTCTTTCTGTATTTTGGATTTATCCGAAAGTACAAAGGCTTGCATAACGCAATTCCGGCCTTTGCCAAGGTCGCTGAAAAGCGCGATGATGTGTCTCTGCTGGTGGTGGGCGAAAGCTTTTGGAATACACTCGACAGCACCAAGCTTTCCACGAAAATAAAGAGCGCTGTTTTCGGTTTTGCGAAAAAGCTCCTGTTGCGTAAATCAGACGATGAGCGTAACTATAATCCGCTGGCCCTGATCGATGAGTTAGGAATTCAGGATCGAGTTGGACTTGTGAATACATTTGTGCCCAATGAAGAGGTACACCAGTATTTCCAGGCGAGCGATGCTATTTTGACCTACTATCTCACGGCGACGCCGTCAGGCGTAGAGTCATTAGCTTACAATTTCCATATGCCGGTACTGGCTACACGCGTTGGGCACTTTCCCGAAACGGTTGAAGAAGGCTTCAATGGTTATCTCGCTGAGCCTGAGGATATTGACTCCATGGCGGAGCAGATGTTCCGCTTTCTCGATAAGCCCATCGAGCGCGCCAATGTCGCCCGCACTGCTGCCAATATGAGCTGGGATAATTATGCTAAAGCCATTCTGAATCGATGATTCAGTAGTTTAAAGTTTATTGCTCACCGTTTCAGGTTGGAAGTTGCATGATTAACGTTTTGTCCATTTTCTGAAACCTGAAACCTGAAACCTGAAACCTGAAACCTGAAACCTGAAACCTGAAACCTGAAACATTGAAACCTGAACCTAATAAAAAGTCCCCTGACATTCTCAGAACCGATATCGGATTTCTGGAATTTGCTGGGTCCTTATTGTTTGGGCTGGGCATCATTAGCTTGGTGTTTCGATTATTATGTGGATTGTTTGCGGTAAAAGGGCTTTGTCTTCCTGGCTTTTTCCCTTTTCCAGTATTGGAGTATTATTTCAAGCCTGGCTTCTTCGCGTATGTGCTACCTCTCAGCATGGTCATTCTGGGAATTGGTTTAGGAATGTTCAGTCGTACAGGCTGGTTTGCAGCACAATTTATACTCCTTTTCTACCTCGTTTTCTTTGGCTTTTCGGTTGTTATTTTAGGGCAAGGATGGGCAAATATGGGAAGCGATTTTCCTTATTCGCTCGCTTTTGTGCTTCATTTCGTCATTGCAGCCTGGGCCTTGATATTTATTCTTTACTTAGCTTTGACGAGCACGAGACAGCTTTACCGTGGCTACCATATGAAAGAAGAATAGTGTGAAGCGATGATACTCCAAACTGAGCATACACGACGTCAACGCTGGATCATCAAAGGCCTACTAGCCCTTATGGCGTTGATGATGATTGGCTGGAAGTTTGGGCTCCAGGTTCTGGACCCGACCCACGATAGCTGGCTCTACTTCCTGGGCAGCGACATCACGCCCGATTATTTTGCCTGGATATTTTACCGCGACACTCCCTGGGAATTGCCCATAGGCGTAATCGAAAATTACTCATATCCAGTACGGACTTCGATCGGGTTGACGGGCGGAATCCCCCTTTTCGCAGTTCCTTTCAAAATACTTTCTCCAATCCTGCCCGAAACGTTCCAGTATTACGGCTGGTGGTTTTTGATGAATTATGTCCTGCAGGGATGGGCCGGCGTGTATATTTTGAGGGTCTTAAAAGTGAAGAATATGTGGCTCCTGTTGCTTGGAGGTGCTTTCTTTATGCTAAGCCCACCTTTTCTTGACAGACATCCGCACGCCAACCTTACCGCCCACTGGGTATTGTTATTCTCATTGGGAACAGCATTGGCACATGCGCGTCAGATTTCGCCCAAAACAAAAATCTGGATATACGGCGGCCTCATGTTTGCGTCGGTATGGATACACCCGTACCTCGTCCTGTTTCCGCTTGCTTTCAGCATGGCTGACTGGCTGAAGTCAACAGTGTTTGAGCGTGAAGGCGTAGGAAACCCTCAAGGTCTTCGCCTTAGCCATATTATCATCTGGCCATTGGTAACAGCATTTGGGCTGATTGCTGGCTATTACGGAATTGGCTACGATATGCTCCCATCCGATGGTGCGCTTTCCTCTGGCTTTGGAGCCTTTTCCGCCAACCTCAATACCTTTTTCAATTCGATGGATCGAATGGCACTGATCCCGGGAATGCCACTGGCATTTGTGCCCCCAGGTTCAAGCGAACAATCACCCCAATATGAAGGCTTTGCCTACCTCGGTGCTGGCATGATCGTATTGTTGCTGTTTGGCTTTTTTCTACTTGTTTGGAAAAGGCCATATATCGCACGAAAAACTATGCTAAGAATGATCCCAATAGGCCTTGCGGCTTTGGGTTTATTCATCCTTGCCCTTTCCAATATCATCACCTTCGAGGACCGTGTGTTATTAGAGGTTCCGATGAATGATCTTATGGAGCGTATGGGCAGCACATTCCGAGCTTCGGGTCGGTACGTCTGGGCATCTCACTATCTTATCTATGCACTTGTTATTTGGGTTTTGGTAAAAAAGATTTCGATCAAGCCAGTGTTATTGATAACCATAGGTGCCGCCTTGGTGCTCCAGGTTATCGATGTAAGCCCCTATGTACCTAGTCAGGATATCTATCCGCATGGCCCTTATGCTACCAAGCTTGAATCACCTGCCTGGGAGGAGATGTTTGATAAAGCCAGGCTCGTCGTGATGGAGCCAGCCTACGCCCGCAATTTTGCCATGTTTGGTGATGATATGTACTTCATTCGCCTGGCACATGACACCAAAACGCCTATCACAGCTGGCCATTTAGCTCGCTATGACAACAGGGCACGCAATCGCATGCGCGATACGATTCGCATTGCACAAGAGAGCGGCCAGTTACCTTCTAATTTTGAACGCAGTCTTTTTGTCTCACCCACCAATGAATCAGGACGCTTTAATAAACTGATAGGTTCAGGAGCGCTCAAAGCCTTTGCGGTAGATGGTTATGTGATGTATGTGCCTCAGGCACTTTTGGCGGAAGCCTCCGAAACTGTACAGAATCTACCAAGCTTTAGAGGAAGAGAAGAACTGCCGAGCGACTTCCTGGAAAGGCATCGTGATAGCTGGGTCTTTTTATCGGTAAAAGATGAAGGAAGTTATCGGCTTTGCGATACTGTAAAGCAATACATGAAACTGCGTGGAGGCACTTTGCATGATATTCAATTCAGGATGCCATATCTTGGTGTTTTGCATAAAGGCAAAGTACTTCACGATAGCGCATATGCTAGTCCGGGCCCATTTACTTTTGCCAAAAATAAAAGCGAAAATATCAAAGGTGTTTTGCTGCCGGGCTCTCTAAAAATAACCTCAGGAGGGGGAGATAGTCGCGCATGCAAAATCGAGATAAACGGACAGGATTTCGCAATCAATGAGCGAGGCTTAAACCTTGTTGCAGCCGATAGCGCTTTCAATGTCCTGGAGCGAGGCTGGTATGACACATTTGAGCAATGTGGGAAATGGCTTTTGGTAGAGCCAAATTTGTAGCTTTTGCTGCTTTTTATGATTGATATATTGCGTTTTTGGGCAAAAAAAGCATATTTTAGCTCATGATCTCTTTATGGGATTATTTTATTCAAACTGCAAAACACGCTCAAAATGAACCATATACCTACCGTAGACCTCAATGATTATCGCCAGGGAAATCCTGAACAGAAAGCAGCTTTTGTAAAAGCACTCGGTGACTCTTTTTCGCAGATAGGTTTTGCTATTGTGAAAAATCACGGAGTAGGGCAAGACACGATTGATGGAGCATATTCATCTTTTCAGGAGTTTTTTGCACTGTCAGATGATGTCAAGCAAGGTTATGAGGATCCACATGTAGCCGGACAGCGTGGCTATACTTCCAAGGGGAAGGAGCATGCAAAAGGGCGTAATGTCGGTGATCTCAAGGAGTTTTATCACATTGGTCAAATTGTAGAAGATAACGATCCGATCAAGTCGGTGTATCCTGATAATATTTGGGTGAACGAGGTTCCCCAACTGAAAGACTTTGGTGTTTCCGTATATAAAGCGCTCGAAGATAGCGGCCGTCACTTACTGCGTGCGATTGCAGAATACCTTGGGCTTCCTGTTGATTATTTTGACCCAAAAATTCATCACGGAAATTCCATTCTTCGCCCTATCCATTATTTCCCGATTACAAATCCTGACGAGGTTCCAGATGGCGCAGTGCGCGCTGCTGAGCATGAGGATATCAACCTGATTACATTGCTCCTCGGCGCAAGCGCCGAAGGCTTGCAGGTCATGGGCTCAGACGGAGCATGGATCGATGCGAAACCTAATCCTGACGAGATTGTCATCAATGTAGGTGATATGCTCCAGCGATTGACAAATAACTTGCTCAAGTCCACTACACACCGCGTAGTAAACCCGCCTCGTGAGAAGATGAACCAGCCTCGCTATTCAATGCCATTCTTCCTGCACCCACGCGCAGAGATGGATCTTACCTGTCTCGACTCTTGCGTAGATGGTGAGCGCCCATTGGCTTATGAGCCTATCACTGCGGGTGAATATCTTGAAGAGCGTTTGCGTGAAATTGGCTTGAGGAAATAGGCGTGTAATTGACTGATAATCAGTATTTTGTCTCCAATTTGTATAGCGATATACAGATTGGAGATTTTTTGTTCAACTCTTGTTGATAGCTTCTATAAGCTTACTGAAATCTGATAGACTTGGGTACCTTTTTATGGTACGGGCGTTAGTAAAGTACATATCAATGAAAATACGATCGGTGGTTTCTTTGATTAAATATTAACAACAGCACAACCATTTGATATGAAAAGAAACACGTTACTCACGATTTTTATTTTGATAATTGGGACGGTAGTTTTTGGACAAAATTGCCCTCCAGGCACGATTAGACTTACGAGCCAGTCACAGGTCGATAGTTTGATAATAGATTATCCAGATTGCACAGAAATTACCGGAAGCCTTATAATATCTCCAGCTACCGACACCATATTTAACCTTGATAGCCTAAGCCAATTAACCTATGTGTCAGGTAGCTTAGTAATTGAAAACAATCCCGCATTAGCTTCACTAAACGGCCTTCAAAATATCGATTCCGTCGGAGGTGGATTGATCATTAGGAATTTGAATGAACTCCAAAATCTGCAAGGACTCAATAACATTACCCAAATAGGCAGAGACTTGACCATTGAAAATAGTCGGCGCCTGCGATCGCTTTCTGGGCTAGACAGTTTAGTTAATGTCAGACAATGGTGTTTGATCTCGGGGCTTGATTCCTTGAATGACCTTTCTGGGTTGGGTAAACTGCGAAACACTGGAGCTGTTTTGGGTATAACTAATAACGGCCAGCTGGAAAGCCTCAACGGCTTGGATAATATCCAGTCGCTTGGAAGCCTGACTTTGGCACTCAATAGTCAACTAAAGGATATAAGCGTTCTTTCGCCAATTACAAGCCTATTCGGGTCTTTGACGCTGAACCAATGCCCCAATCTCAAAGACTTTAGTGGTTTACAAAATCTTGAAAAGTTAGGAGCCTTGAGTATTCAAAATATGGGGCCAATGGACATGTCTGCTTTTGCTAGCCTGGATTCAATTCTACGGGACTTTGGTGTGTCATTTCAGGATTCTTCGATCGACTTCTCGGGTCTTGAGAATCTGGCTTATATAGGATATGGATTTCAAGTCAATCAATCTCCTGGTATAAGTTCATTTGAAGGACTGGATAAACTCAATACCATTGGAGGTGTTCTTTGGGTATATCGGTGTGACTCCTTGGTTGATTTTACTGGATTAGAAAGCTTAAATACAACAGGCCGTTTAGCGATCCTGGGAAATGAGCAGCTAAAAAACCTTGCCGGACTGGAAAACCTTGAACAAATCGGAGGCGATCTGTCAATCTCAGAAAATCCAGAATTGATCAGTATTACAGCGCTCAATAAGCTAACATCAATGGGTGGTGACTTGCAAGTATCATACAACGAAAAGCTGCCTAGTTTGGAAGGCTTGGGCAATATAGACTACAAAACGATTGGCTCTATTCAGGTGAATGACTGCGCCAATTTGTCCATGTGCAATACGAAAAGTATTTGCGATCATATCGAATTTGATCGGGCCAATACTGTAATCATGGCGAATATGACAGGCTGCGGTAATATTGAGCAGGTGGAAGACAAGTGCGGAACCTATGTTTCAATAGACCTCAAAGAAGAGCTTGAATCGCATCTGAACATTGCTCCAAATCCAGCCAGAAATGTGTGTGTCATTTCATGGGAGAATAAATTCCCAACGTCAACAACATTGCGAATTCAGGATGCTATGGGAAAGGAAATTTTGGAGTCCGTTTTTCAGGACGAATTTATTTTTGATACATCCTCACTTCCAGCGGGCTTGTATCATTGTACCTTTATCATCGATGATCAGCGCATCGCAAAGACGATTGTGAAGCAATAGCTGTTTACTTAAACTTCACGATAACCCTAAAATTCAATAAGCGGGCTGAAAGATTATTGGGAACTGCGAATTGGCGGTTCTCGAGGTCTTTGACCCAGTTGTATGAAACAGTATTTGCTCGTTGGAAAACATTAAAGATTTCAAGGGTAGTCCATATGCTTTCTATGCCTCGATCAGAGCCTTTGCCACGAACGATAAACACCTTGCTAAAGCCTATATCCATACGCTGATAGGAAGGCATACCAAAGGCTGTACGCAGGTTGAATGTCTCTGGTGGACCGAAACGAATTCCGGAATTGTACACATAGTTGAGGTGTACTTTGTAGGTTGGGTTAAGAGGGAGTTCGTCTTGAAAATAAACGGAAACAGCGAGGCGCTGATCTGTTGGACGAGGGATAAAACCGATTTCTTGTAGCTCGCCATTATCCAGCACCAACGAGTCTCCTACGATGTTCTCACGTGTGCTGAGCAAGTTAAGCGAAACCCATGAGTCCACGCCTTTGATAAACTGGCCGTGCACACGCGCATCGAGTCCGTATGCATACCCTTCAGCGATGCGATCCGGATAATAGCGCAGGCGGATATTTTGCATTTCAAATGGAATCAGATTGTCCATTTTTTTATAATACGCCTCACCAAAAAATCGGAAAGGGCGTCCCCAGCCTTTGAACTGGTAGTCAACTCCAGCAATCGCGTGAACTGCGCGCTGCGACTTAATATCAAGGTTAAGCGTGCCATCCAGCCTTCTAAATTCGCGATAGAATGGTGGTTGATAATAGACACCACCAGCCAGGCGTACACGCACATTGGAACCGTTAGGAAGTTTAGAGAAGTCGTATGAAAGTTGCACACGAGGAGAGAAAAGCAATTCATCGGTTAGGTCATAGTATAGCGCACGCACACCGGTGTTAAGCGTTGCAGCCTTTCCCATTTGCAAGCGATATTGCAGGTAACCTTTATATTGATTGCTGACTAGGTTTTCCTTGCCTCGGATATACTCAGTGATTCCGAATTGGCCATTTTGATTAATGAAATATCCAGCAGAATCAACGCCATTATATTCTTTTAGGTCGTCTTTGATATCCTGATAGACATAGCGCCCGCCAAAATAAAGCTTATGTTTTCCGTCTTTATCCAAATTCCAATCACCGCGTATTTGACCTGACAAAACCGTGGCGCTCAAGTAGTTACGCGCGTGTCGATACACAGATCCTACGCCAAGGTCAAACTCCGACTCGCCGAACTCATCTGAACCAAAGTTGGTATTTACTTCTCCTAGTACATAGCCACCTTCAACATCAAATAGCTCAGCCTCTTCTGTTTTGAATGCAGAAACGGTAAAGGTTGTTTTGAAACGCGTGGTCGGCTGAATGCTAAGCATCAAAGCGCCTTGGCCCGTAGTATAGCGGGTGAATTCCTGACCTGCAAAGCCTGTTCGCAGGCGAAAGGCTTTTTGAATAGTACCAAAAGTCGTGCTTGCAGACTCTGGCTCAAAACGATAATTATTGCGCGAGGCAGTGAAGAACCCTGTAAGTTTCACGGGAGTCGAAGTCGTGTACAAGGTGTCGATTGAGCCGTCCTTTCGAACTTTGAATTTATAGCCTCTATTCTTGGATGCTTTCAGCTTTGGACTCCAGGTAAACATGCTTTGAAGGTCCGCGAAATTAGGGCTGTACTGCCCACGAGTTTCGAGGCTGTTGAGCAAATATGCCCAGCTGTAGCGGCGAGCACCCATGAGCCAGGTAAACTTCCCTGGACGGTCATTTGTGTTAGCTTTTTCCTTGCCCTGAATAATACCTTCGAGATGGAGATTGGTGGTAAGTAGGCCTACCTCAGCCGTTCCGCGAAAGCGCGACGGCGTTCTATAAGTAACATCAAGCACAGAACTCAGTTTGTCTCCAAAGCGAGCACCAAAGCCTCCTGTACTGAAATAGACTTCGTCGGCTAATGATGAGTTTGTAAATCCAAGGCCTTCTTGCTGCCCATTGCGAGCGAGGAATGGACGATATATCTCAATGCCATTTACATACACAAGGTTCTCGTCAAAGCTGCCACCGCGAACGCGATATTGGGACGAAAACTCATTGCTATTACCACCGCTATAGCGCGCACCGACTTTCTCAATTGAAGTTACCATCGGGATTTGGGCTGCGTCCTCTGGCTTGATAGGCAAAATTTCCATTTGCTCATTCCGACTGAAGTCAGATATCTTTTGGCGCCCCTGGATGACCTGCTCTCGGAGCATCCGGTTACGCATAATGATGGGCTCATTGTGAACGTAGCCTGGAATAATGCGAAGCTCGAGGATGGTCGTATCGTGCGCAGGGTGTGTAAAACGAATACGATACACCTTGCCGGGAGGAAGTTTCAGTTCGTAGTTTCCTTCACTGTCGCTTGTATATCGATTACCGTTTGTGGTCAATACGGCAATATTTACATTGCCTACAGGTTGATTGATCTCGTTCTTGATTTTGCCACGAACAGTACCATCTTGTCCAAAGCCTACTTGTACAGCAAAGAGCATACAGAGGCACATTATTATATATCGAATCGCTTTCATTGCGTGGCGAAATTAGTGATTTATTTAGGTAAATTAGTTTTGCGTTTGGGGTTAAGGGTTTTGAGTTTTAATCACATTTTTTGAACCCAAAACGCCAAACTCACAACACTAAACGGCCTCTGCCTTTTGTTCTTCCTTCTTCAGCTCTTTCATCAGTATCCAATATGAAATACTTCCTCCTAATGTAAAGGCAATAGGAATTGCTGCGAATACGCCTCCCAACCCAAACTTTTCAGAACCTATCCAGGCAAGCGGAAGGTAAATGCAGAACATCATAACGAGGGTTATGGCCGAAGCGTGGTATGGGCGGTTGAGAACGTTGAGAAGCGTGTTTCCTAATGCGTATACCGAGCGCATTGCATATCCAAAGGGGGCAATGCTTAAATATAGAATAAGTGCGCCTACTACTTCCGGGTCATCATTGAAAACGGGAGCAATATAATCTTTGAGTAAAAACATCAAACCGAACATCGCTACTCCCCAAACAAGGCCAAACCGAATGCTGAGGTTGATTCCTTTGCGGACGCGATCCAGTCGTTTTGCCCCTAAATTTTGCCCAACAAACGGCCCCAAAATACTCGAAAGCGCAACCACAACCGTAATCGCAAGCACATCAATACGGGCGGCTACTCCGAGGGCAGCCACAGCAGCGGGCCCAAACTGAGCCGTAATGCGCACAATCAATGAGGTGGTAAGCGGAACTACTAAGTTTGTCGCAGCAGCAGGTAATCCTATATGTAGAATGGACTTCCAGGAGAGCCATAGGGTAGGGAAGGCGGGAAATGAAAAGGTGAGCATATTTCTTTTTCGTAAAAAATAAAGCCCCAGTACCAACGAAAGCGCTCTGGCCAAAACTGTCGCCAAGGCTGCTCCTTCCATGCCCATAGAGGGCACAGGTCCCCAACCAAATATGAGTAATGGATCAAGAATCAGATTGAGGCCGACCATACTCATCATGATGATAGCGGGTGTGCGAGCGTCTCCTGCTGCGCGGAGGCCTGCATTCCCCACAAAGGGCACAATCACGAACACTACCCCGATATACCAGACATACATGTAGTCTTTGATGTAGGGCATAACGGCGTCTCCAGCTCCAAGCGCCCTAAAAAGCGGGTCGATACTCACCAGGCCTGATATGACAAACATCAAGGCAAAAATGAGCGCCAGACTTAAGCTGTCTGTTGTAAGGCGCTTGATTTTTTCGCGATCACCCTCACCTACGGCGCGAGAGATCACGGCGGCAGCGCCCGTTCCAAATCCCATACCCAGGGCATTGAGTACGAGAACAACTGGTGCGGCGAATCCGATAGCTGCCAACGGAAGCTTCCTGAGTTCTTCCGGGAGTTTTTCTCCGTATTGTCCTAAAAAATATGCGTCGACGAGGTTAAATCCGACTACGCTGAGCACGCCTCCGATCATGGGAAGGGTAAGGCGGGCGAGGGTCTTGGCTATCGGACCTTCTGTAAGATTGGTTGATTTGATAAGGCTGGTTCCTTTAATGTGGATGGCAAATTAGTCAATTATCAAATCAACGGATGTTAGCTATAGGTAGCTGTAAAATAGAAGCCGAGTTGGTTCTTAAGTTGCTCTGGCAATTCAGGCAAATCCGAACGTGGAATGAGCAGCGTCGATATGTTGTGGAGGTCTGTGAAAATGCCGTGCTTCTCGGCGGTCTTGGCAAGGTAATTATGACCAGAAGAGCCTCCTGTGCCGACCTTTTTGCCGAGCATGCGAAGCACCATTTGAGCATGGCGGTAACGCCAGGTAGTCATGCGGCTGTCCACTTCTACTAAACGAGAAAGAAGCTCATACGGCATTCTAAGAATAGGTTCGTCGCGATATAGATTAATCAATAAAGCAGCAAGTGTCGCTTTGTACGACATGCGCAATTCACCTCTGGCGACACGCTCGTTGTGCTTTTCCTCATCGAAGACAGAAGCAAAATAGCTGTCGGTATCACCCAGCATGCGCAAGCGCATCGCTTTGGCTTCATCATCGATATGTTCTGAATTGCGGATCGCTGCTTTTTCTCGCTCAAGCATAGCGTTTACTGCATCGCGGTAGAGCGAAAGGAAATTGAAGTCACCCGTTTCGAGAAAAGGAGTTCGCTCAAGCCAAGCCTCTACATGCTCAAGCATACTGCGGTTTTTCTCCAAGTCTTGGAGGTACTCGCGCTGGATTTTGCTAAACACAATATCGTAAGGCTTCCCATTATAGGTAAGTCGGTTTTTGCTTTCCAATCCAAGCATGCCTTCAATAATTCGAAACTGAAAGCTTTGGAAACCCGATGCTGGAAAAAGATAGTTGCGGAAGTCTAGGAAATCGAGCGCAGTCATCGTCTCCATTACCTCAATTTGATCAATCAGGAGGCCCTGGATTTTTATCACTCGATTGAGTAGGTGAACAGCTGTCCCTACTTCTCTTTCATCCAGCACTTCATCCTCAAACATCTTCACGATGGCGCTCAAGTCATGAATGACTTCTTTGAACCAAAGTTCATAAACCTGATGCGTCACGATAAACAGCATCTCATCATGAGCAGGTTTGCCTACAGCTTCTGAGCGCAATGTTTGGGCCCCCAATAGTTCTTCTAGCTTGAGGTAGCTATGGTAATGAATGGAGGAGTATTTGGAGTCGGACATGTTGGTTAGCTGATTTGATGATGTGTTGATTAGCTTATTTGATGATTTAGTGATTAGCTGGTGTCGATTACCAAATCGATTTTCCATTATCAAATTAGCTAATCATCAAATCAGCTAATTATTGAATGGACAACTGCACCTGCCCAAGGGCTTCAACCTCGGCCATGATGTGGTCACCTGGGTGGATATGCACGGCTGCAGTAGCGGCTCCGGCAAGGATGATGCTTCCGGCAGGAAGTTCTTGTCCGTAAGCCATGCAAAGGCGCGAGATCTCAGGCAGAGCTCTCATAGGATTTCCAAGAATCGCTGCGGTAGAACCTGTATGGATAAGTTTTCCGTTGATGTGGAGCAAAATGCCGCGGTTGCTGACGTCGGTATCAGGAGCATGGAAGCCTCCAAGTACAAAGCCAGACGAAGAGCAATTATCCGCAACAACATCTTCAAGCGAGAACTTAAAGTTCTGATAGCGGGAATCAATGATTTCCAATGCTGGTGCGATCGCTTCAATATAATCGGAAGCTTCAGCGAGGTTGAGTGGCTTGTTTATGCTTTTTTTCAAAATAAAAGCAACTTCTGGCTCAATGCGCGGATGCACGCTATTGCTGGAATCAAATTCGCCAGCATCACTCACTTGCATGCTGTCTGTAAGTCTCCCCCAAATAAGGTCATCGACGCCCATTTGAATGCGTTTAGCCTTGCTGGTAAAGCCAAGCTTGACACCTACAAAAGACTCGCCACGGTCATAGCGACGAGCAAGCGAAAGTGTCTGAATATCGTATGCTTCAGAAATGTCGAAACTACTATCAAGCGTTAGCTGAGGAATGGCATTGCCTTCCATGGCAGCAGTATCGATGCGCGAAGCGAGTTGTGTAAGCATAACTATTTTTATTCTGAAATTATGAATGATGGACGATTAACAATAGACAATAATCGAATTGTTCATTGTTAATAAATTAGCTGCTCAAGTGAGCTATCACCTTAATCTCAATGCGTAGATGAGGATGAGGAAGCTGATGAACAGCAACGGTAGTCCGCGTAGGACCATCGTAATCGAAGAACTCGGCGTAGACTTCATTGTACCCGCCAAAGTCATTCATGTCAACTAGAAATGTCGTCACATCGACCACGTTCTTAATGCTAGCACCCACAGATTGCAAGATGGCATCGATGTTTTCAAGAACGGCTCGGGTCTGTTCCCGAATATCGAGTTTGGTGGTTCCCATCTCATCCACTTCTACACCTCTAAAGGTATTGTCCTTTCGTCTGGAACTCGTCCCTGATACAAATATCAGATCACCTACGACCTTGACATGAGGAAATTTTCCTCTTGGCCGTGGTTTGTCATCAAGAAGCTTGCTGCTCATATCTTCATTTTGGATGGTTAAATATGAACAATGAATAATGATCAATTAGTCATTATTCATTGTTCATGTCAAAGACGTTCAATTAAAGGTTTCCTCTCAGTGCTTGTTCGCGCTCGATTGCTTCGAATAGAGCTTTGAAGTTTCCTTTTCCAAAAGAGCGAGCTCCTTTACGCTGGATAATTTCGAAGAAAACAGTAGGGCGGTCTTCGATTGGTTTTGTGAAAATTTGAAGCAAATACCCTTCATCATCGCGGTCAACCAAAATACCTAATCTTCTAAGGTCTTCGACATCCTCTGCTATATCACCTACGCGATCAGTGAGCGTATCATAATAGTTGGAAGGCACACGAAGGAAATCGATACCTCTGCTTTGGAGGTCCGTAACAGTCTCAATGATATTGCCCGTTCCTACAGCAATATGCTGGACTCCAGCACCTTGGTAGAATTCGATATACTCTTCAATCTGAGATTTTTTGCGACCCTCTGCTGGCTCGTTGATCGGGAATTTTACACGACCTGTACCATTCGACATCACCTTTGACATCAGTGCAGTGTATTCGGTCGAAATATCCTTATCATCAAAAGACATCAACTGGGTAAAGCCGAGTACGTCGCGATAGAAGTTGCACCATTTGTCCATCTCAAACCAACCTACATTGCCGACAATATGATCGACGTAGCGCAAGCCTGTTGAAGTAGGCTTGTAATTAGTTTCATGGGTTTTGTATTTAGGAAGGAAGGTGCCATTATAACCTTTACGCTCAATGAAAAGGTGGACGGTATCGCCATAGGTGTGAATACCTGAGGTAACCACCTCGCCGTGCTCATCCTGACTCACCTGAGGCTCCATGTAAGACTGGGCACCACGAGCGACAGTTTCCTTATGAGAATGTCTGGCATCATCTACAGTAAACGCGATAACCTTTACGCCATCACCATGTTGATGAATATGGGCGGCAATTTCACTCACAGGACTCAGTGGAGTTGTAAGAATAATCTTGATCTTGTCCTGCACGAGAACGTAAGAAGCGCGATCTCGTACTCCGGTTTCAGGGCCAGAATATGCGAAGTCCTGAAAACCAAAAGCAGTTTTGTAGTAGTGAGCGGCTTGTTTCGCGTTGCCTACATAAAACTCGATGTAATCGATTCCGTTAAGCGGTAGAAAATCTTGCATGCTGCGTGTATTGGCTTAGTTTTTGTGTAAATATTAGGAGTTGGCAAAGGTATTGAAATTTGGGAGAAGGAAACGATAACAAAGATCATTAGAAGATGCTTATTTAAAATAATTTTAATCATTGTGTTACTTTTTTGGACTTTGTTCCGTTAAAGTATCCGAAAACACCAACCTACCCATGATCCGCACCTTTCTTATATGTCTTAGCTTAGCGACCATTTTGGTAGCTGCCTGCCAGAAAAATGAGCAGAAGCAAGAGGTGTTGGATATTCCTGACCAAATCGTCCTTGGCTTCGAAGAAGTCGACCTTACACAAGTAAAAGATGGTGGCAAAAAGCTCATGCTGAGCGTTTCATCTGGCCCCGAAGTCTTTGTGGACAATTATCTTATAGAAAACCTCGCTTTCGATAGCCGCTATAATAGCCTTACGCTCGGAAGCATCACACTAAGTCCAGATACTGGCGGTACGCTTGCCGGGCTCGATAGTGTTGAAATCAATATCCGCCCGACGAATCGGGACGATTACCTTCCGCTGGCCTATTTAGCCAATCCTGTTGATAGCGCAAATGCAGGCGGACCAATTAGCCTTCAGGGTTTTGAGGTTGCCGATTTCGTGTCCGCATTTCCCAACGGATTATTCGGAGAGCTTCGAGTTGAGCTTTTCTTTAGTGACGCCACTGACATCAGTCTTCCCAAAGACATGAGCCTTGAGATGCTCTGGAAACTTGATCTTTCTTACAAAACACCTAAGTAAAACTCGAAAGATAACTTCAGCATTTTGCTTGATCTTTTGTCTTCATACTGCGTCGAAAAAGTATCGAATAGCACGCTATTCTCAAATTTTTCTCCTTGAGGTTGTCTAACGAATTCGCATAAGCCAATTTTTTAGAAAATTTGTCATTTCGACTCGCGTAGCTGAGGAGAAATCTTGACTTTATCGACCAATTAGCTAAAAGTCAAGATGTCTCGCCAGCTCCGCGGCTGCTTATGACAAGTTTTGTATTTTGTTGATTATCAGCTAAGTAAAAGTGTTTCCAATTCTTAAAACTTGCTACCAAAGGTAGCAGCGCTTCAGAGTTTCAAGGAAGCGCCAGGTTGGTAGAACTCGAACACACCTGTGTTTTAGCTCCAGAGGAGCGGCACTAAATGGGCCGCTCCTCTGGAGCTAAACATGGAGGGGCCATGATGATCTACCAACCTGAAGCTCCTCTGGAGCTTTTCCGCCAAGGCGGAAACAATAGAAAGAACGTATTTGTCATCAAAATACCTATTGGAGGCATCGCCTGTATTAACACTCGACATGACAATCCTTTTGGGATTCGTTAGACAACTTCCTTGTCTGAAACCCAAATCTCTACGCATTATGACCACTTTATTTTTTTCGTTTTACTATGTAAAGATTGAAGCATAGATGTTTTGCCCTATATTTAAGGCAAAAATCTATCAATGCGTGTCCTCCTCAACGACTGGAAACTACTCGTCCTCTTTTGCGCCACCCTTGGATTGGCTCCATTTGTCCCTGAGCCTCACCTTTTTGGAAAAATTCGCTGGATTCTTGGCGGAGCTAAAGGGATGGAATTGATTGATTGGGGAGACTTCCTTATGCATGCGCTACCCTTTGTATTGCTCTTGCGCTATATCATTGCCCAGCTTATTCGCATGAATAAAGCTCGCGGTGCTTCCAAAAAATATACAGACCGTCGCGATAGCGAAGCATCCTAAACTATCACTGCGTTGAATCCAGGATCACTCATTATTTACAGAGCTTCGGCGGGAGCAGGAAAAACCTTTACACTGGTAAAGGAATACCTGAAAATTGTACTGGTGAATCCGTACGATTACAGGCATGTTCTGGCAATCACTTTTACAAATAAAGCTACCGAGGAAATGAAGTCCCGAATCATGGGGACACTTTCTGAAATGGCGACTTCGAGTCCGGCTGCGATTCAGGCGATGCCGATGTACGCCGATATCAAGGCCCATTTGCTCAAAAACGAAAAGAGCGACCCCGAAACGGTGATCAAGCACGCACGCAAAACGCTGCACCTTATACTAGCGGATTACTCCAGTTTTTCGGTGAGTACGATTGAGTCCTTTTTTCAAAAAATCATTCGTGCATTCTCTCGTGAGCTGAATGTTCCGCTTGGCTATGAGATCGATATGCGCCAGAAGGTTATTCTGGAAGAAGTGATGCAAAGCACGCTGCGCGACGCTGGAAAAAAGGAAGACGTAACCCGTTTACTATCGCAGTTTTTGCAACGAAATCTTGAGCAGGAAAAAGGCTGGAGAATCGAAGGCGGCATCCGAAAACTAGGCAACCAGCTATTTAAGGAGCATTTTCAGGAAACACTGGTTTCAGACACTGAAGACTTTTCGGTCAGGCAACAGCACTTGCTTGACCTGGAAAAATCCCTGCATGGCTTTGTCGCGAAGTTTCATAATACGCTGGCAAGTATGGCCTCCGAGGCGATTGAGCGACTTGATGCAAGTCCATATCAGTTGGCTGATTTTTATCAAAGTAGCCGAGGGCCAGTTGCCTGGATGAAGAAGGTCGCCCAGAAGATCATTGACACACCCAATTCATATGTAAGCAAAATCGTCAATGGTGATGCGGCCTGGGTTTCCAAAAGCAAACTTAAGCAAGCCCGCTTTCAAGGCGCACTGGCTTTTGCGGAGGACTATCTTGATGACACACTAAGGAGTCTTCATGATTATTGGGAGAAAGAAAAGAAGGGGTACAATACTGCGCGCATCGTCCTCAGGCATATGCATGAATTTGCGTTGATGTTTGATTTACAAAAGCGCCTTGCTGACTATCGTACTGAAAAAGGCAGGCTTATTATTTCAGATACAAACCTTTTATTAAAGCAAGTAATCGGCGATCAGGAAACCCCTTTTGTATATGAAAAAGTAGGAAATCGCTATCACTATTTTCTGATAGATGAGTTCCAGGATACATCGGATATGCAGTGGGCAAATTTGTACCCACTGATTGTAAATGTGCTGGCGCAAGGTAACCATAGCTTGTTGGTGGGAGATGTAAAGCAGTCTATTTTTCGCTGGCGAAATGGAAACCCTGAACTACTCATGTTTCAGGCTCAAAGCAATATCGAACAATCCGGCGCGCAGGTGAAAAGTGAGTTCTTGCAATCAAACTGGCGAACTGCGCCGCGCATCGTCGACTTTAACAATCGCTTTTTTCCATTGCTTGCTGACGCTTTTGCCAAAGAACATAATGAAGTCGGAGAGCTGTATTTAAAAACGGCTTACGATGATGTGGCCCAGACGCCAAAGCGTGAAGAAACCGAAGGCTACGTCTCTGTTGAGAGTTTTGCCAAAGTCGTCAATAAAGAAAAACTAAACTGGGAGGAAGCCGCCCTTGACCGTACCCTGGAAATCATCAAAGAGGCTGAAGCTCAGGGCTTTAAGCATGCCGATATCGCGATGTTGGTGCGAGAAAATAAGCACGCTGCTATGCTTGCGATGTTTCTCCAAAGTCACGGTTATAAGGTCGCATCACCGGATGCCTTGGTGATCAGCAAGGATGCCCAGGTGCAGTTTTTAGTTAATGTTTTACGTTGGTTAAATGAGCCGAGCGAAAGCATTAACACCGCCTCACTGGCGTATGCCTATCAAAATATAGCTGAAGGCGAGGCCTCCGAGCACGAAGTATTTTCACTTGGCGAAGATGCTATTCCTGATGCGATCAAAGTCCATGCAGACCGATTGAGAAGACTGGCATTGCTGCCTTGCCTAGAACGCATATGCCTGCTTTTTCCTCAATTCGAACAACCCAATGCTTTTGTGTCTGCCTTGCTTGAACAAGCACTTGGCTTTAGCGGAAATTCGGATTCGAGTTTGGCGGGCTTTCTGCAATTTTGGGACGAAGAAGGCTCC
>JBGCFB010000188.1:0-8075 GCA_045106685.1 Bacteroidia bacterium
ATAGCAAGCGAGTACACCCGATCCCATTCCGAACTCGGAAGTTAAGCCGCTTCGCGCCGATGGTACTGGAGTAAAATCTGGGAGAGTAGGTCGACGCCAACCTTCAAGCCCTTCACATACGTGAAGGGCTTTCTTTATTTACAAACTTTTGGAATGGAAAACTGATTTTGGGGATATATTATCTGAATAATCGAAGGGTTTGATACAAATAGGTCGTCTTATAAGTCCACACTTAAAGTTTGACCGATATGATTAAGAAGTTCGTTGTAGCCCTATTTGCATTTGTTAACCTAGCATGGGCCCAGACAAGTCCTGGAGTGACCTCATGGATTATTAATAACTCTGGAGTAACTGGTAGGCATTATATGAGTGGTAATTCTACTCCGATTGTCGATACGGCCCAAGCAAATGTTCAATTAGTGAGATATTCGACTAATAATGCATACATAAATGCAAGTGGAGTTCCTTCTTATATCATAGGACCATATTTAGATGGAAACCCTTCCAATGCAAGTAATAATGACCACCTTTTCCAGGTTCCTTTAAATCCCGTAGAGAATACAGGAACAAAAACAGCAACAAATCCTGGAATAATAGGCGTATTCATTAACGGAGTTCCCATATACGATTGGCGAGATGCTCAATCATATAATAATCAAGGCATTTGGAATAGAGATGCAGTAGTCAATGAGCGCGATGGTTTTGATTGTGCAAAAGGTCATCCTTCTCCAATCTTTTCTGGAGGCCGTCCTGGGCCTGGTGGTGGCGGAACATTAGCTGGAGGTACCTATCATCATCATCAAAATCCAAGTGCTTTTGATCTTGACAAACTGGTGATTTCAACAGTTTGTAATACATACCCTGCTGATGGTCTATACGTTTTGGATTCAACACGTCATTCTCCGTTATTAGGTTTTGCCTTCGATGGCTTTCCTGTTTATGGTGCTTATGCGTATTCAAATACAAACGGAACTGGGGGAATCAGAAGAATGGAATCCAGCTATCAAAAGCGTAATATTTCTGTTCGTACTCACTACGCTGATGGGACCAATGTAACCAACGGGCCAGCAGTAAGCATCACGTATCCGCTGGGTACTTACAAAGAAGACTATGAATTTATCACAGGCTCAGGGGACCTTGATGAGTACAATGGCAGATTTTCTATTACACCGGAATACCCTTCAGGCACATACGCTTATTATACAACAGTTGATAGTAACTGGAATTCTCAATTTCCTTATATCATAGGGCCAGATGCTTATTATGGAATCGTTTCAGGTGGAGAGGTGAATGCAATAACCGAAGCTGTCCAAATTTATTCGCCAATTTTGCCATTAGAACTCGTATCGTTCTATGCATCTCCTATGGATAATCATGGAGTCTTACTCCAATGGATAACTGAAAGAGAATCCGATTTCAATCATTTTGAAATAGAAAGATCAACTGATGGAATATCGTATGCGTTGATCGGATCAATTAAGGGTGAAGGAACAGAGAGTAAAGGTGCTACTTATGAATATACCGATCAATCAGGTGGCCAAACCTTGATGCATTACCGACTTAAGTTGGTAGATCATGATGGGAATTTTTCATATTCAAAGATCGTGATGAATACAGGAGAAAGTGTTCCTTCAAAAATTGTGAAAGTATATCCTAATCCCGCTTCGGAATTTATCGCCATTCAAGTTGGGTCCCTTATTCAAAGTACGGTTGAGGTGTCACTATATTACTTGAATGGAAAGCTTATACAAACAAAACAAATCTACCCTGGCAGTACCTTCTGTTATTTTGACGTACAAACCTTATATGAAGGTATGTATATAATCAAGATTAGAGATGGTGCTGAAATGGACGTTTACAAAGTAAACGTGAGGCACTAATTCTTTTTTAACAAGGTTTAATCGAATCTCCTCATTTCAAGAGCAATAAGTCTTTGGATTGAGGAGATTTGATATTTATTCATCTCCTTTTCCCAAAACAACAAACTTTCGCACTGCACGTGTTCCTTGCTCATCCACTACTGACAAGGTATGTTTTCCTGGAGCTGGTTTGACAGCTAGCAGATGCGAACCTTGTGTTTTGCCAATATAGACATCGTCGATATGCCAGTAAAGAATGGCTTCCCGGTCTCTGTGATTTGCTTCTAAAACTACCCGCCCAGTTTCTCCATCAATTTCTAAAGGGACATAGACACGGCTTTTTGGTTTGGGGTAAATAATGACAAGTGCGTCCTGTTGTTGAGGATTACAACCTGAGTACCAGGCTGGAAGTGGCCTGAATGAAGGTTTTTGTTTGCGGTAATAACTGGCTTCTAATGGCGGCACAATGAAGAACGTATCTTCTATTCCTGCCAGTGGTGGATAGCATTTGTCATTAATCCTAAACTCACCTTTAGCATCAAGTCGCACAGGCTTATGATAGGTGCAGGACGATACTCGCTCGCCTGCTTCTGGCACCCAAAGCGTATCTACTTTTGGACAAAAACGGCCCACACGCAGGCCACTTTCAGTACATGTGGGTAAGTACCGCATGTTATCATAGGGCGGAGCAAACCATGCATTATTCGCAGATAAAACATTAAACACATCAAACATAAGCGGAGCAGCTGCCTGCACACCGACAATTCCTGGTCTTCCTTCACCATCTGCATTTCCGACCCAAACAGCGACTACATAATTAGGCGTACAGCCTATAGACCATGCATCGCGAAAACCATAACTCGTACCTGTTTTCCAAGCCAATTTGCGAGAAGATGCAAACTCCCGCCAACCAACTTCCGAATCAGGGCGCTTGAGTTCCACCATTGCATTGAAAGCATGCCAAACAGCTGCTGGCGAAAGCGGCGGTGTTTCAGTCCAATTAGGCTCTTCTTCTTCAAAATTTGGTTTTATATGAAGAGGCCTGAAATCAGATAAATTGGACTTTCCTCGATTGGCAGGATGAGCATCCAGCGAGCGCCCCATACTTGCGTAAGCCCCGGCCAAATCCCACAAGGTAGCTTCCGCTCCGCCAAGTACCAACGTAAGGCCATAATCCGATGCAGGCCTAAATAGCGTGCTTATTCCAAGCCTTTTCATTTTATCCTGAAAACGAGCAACTCCATATCGTTCAAGCATGCGTACAGCAGGAACATTGAGCGAGCGAGCTAATGCTTCATCAGCAGGGACAAGCCCATCGTATTTTGGTGTGTAGTTTTGGGGTGTGTATGCTCCGTATTGGGAAGGAATATCAGGAACAAGGCTGCGAGGAAGAAGTAATCCATCGTCAAGCATAGCGCCATATAGGAACGGTTTTAAGATACTACCCGTACTTCGCGGGGCCATGATGATATCTACTGCCTGGCCGTGATCCGGATTTTGTCCAAATGTATTGCCTACATAGCTGCGTACTGCGCCGGTTCGCACATCTGCCACGAGCACTGCCGCATTATTAATACCATTACTTGCGAGACGTTCATAATGTCTTGCCACAATTTGATTTACATCACTTTGGATATTGGCGTCAATAGTGGTGTGGACAATCGCTCTACTTCGTTTAGCTTCACCCTGCAGGCGTGCCGTGAGGTGAGGACTAAGGTTTGGAAGTCGAAGTGGACGTTCCGGCAATGGTTCCAACTTGGCTAGCTCGGCGGTTTCAGCATCGATAATGCCAGCTTCCTTTAGTCGTTCTAGCAAAAAATTCCGCTTTTTGCGAAGGGTATTGCGATTGCGGCCTGGGTGGATAAGGCTAGGCGCGTTGGGTAAAACTGCCAGGGTCGCCGACTCTGCCCAGCTAAGCCGATCTGCCGGCCGACCATAATATTTCCACGAAGCTGCATCAAGACCAACCACATTTCCTCCAAAAGGCGCATGAGAAGCATATAGAGCCAAAATTTCGGACTTACTATGGCGTATTTCTAAACGGGTCGCTAAAATAATTTCCCATACTTTTTCCAGGTATGTTCTTGCCGGATTATTCCGACTTAGACGAATGACCTGCATACTCAAGGTGCTTCCCCCGCTGACTACACCTCCTTCTTTAAGATTGAGGCGAATAGCTCGGCCAATAGCCAGTGGATCAACCCCTGGATGGCTATAGAAACGCTTATCTTCAAACGTGACAATACATTGGGCAAATTTGGATGGAGCCGTATCACGAGCAGGAAAGCGCCATTGTCCATCGCTGGCAATACGCGCTCCCAGGAGACGACCTTTACGATCTACAACGACCTGAGATAGCGGAGTGTCAAACAATACTCCAGGTAAACATGCAGCATAACCTAAACCCAAAATGGCAAGCACAATCAACAAGCGCTTACGCTTTTTTGAAAGCATTAAACGTTGAACCTTTAACCTTAAACTGCGAAGCCACTGTGTTACCATACTGACTGCAAGTACGCAAACACTTTTCTAAGGTGTATAAAGAATGAGTATTCGTGCAGGGTGGTTGATTGAGTGTATACGCTAATCATCTTCTGCCTGCTTCTCAAGTGCTTCTAGGCGCTTAAGCAGTTCTGGAAGTTTGCGGAAAATCGCTTCAGAGCGAAGCTGGTCGCGGAAAGGCTGGGCCGGAGAACCGCGATACATCTTGGAAGTATTGGCGAGGGACCGGTTGATGCCTGTTTGAGCGTCGAGGGTAATACCATCTTCGATATTAAGATGCCCGGCGATACCCACCTGCCCGCCTACCAGACAACGCTTGCCTAGTTTCGAACTGCCAGCGATACCGGATTGTGCGGCCATCGCAGCCCCGGAGCCAACTTCAACATTGTGTGCGATCATCACGAGGTTGTCGATCTTGGCCCCTTGGCGGATCACCGTTTCGCCCAAAGTGGCACGGTCGATCGTCGTATTGGCGCCGATTTCGACATCATCTTCGAGGACTACTTTTCCCAGTTGAGGAATTTTCTGGAAGCTGCCGTCAGGCTGAGGAGCAAAGCCGAAACCATCGCCGCCGAGGCGTGCGCCAGCATGAATAATACAACGACTCCCGATTATCGTCTCCGGGTAAATTGTCACATGCGGATAGACCACCGTATTTTCTCCCAATACACAACCATCACCTATATATGCATATGGATAAATCTGGCAGCCATCACCGATTACGGCATTTTCCCCTATATAACAAAAAGCCCCAAGATATACCTGTTCGCCTATAACCGCATCAGAATGAATATGCTGTGGTTCCTCACGACCTGATTTCGCAGGACGCAAGATCTCTGCTATATGAGTTTGTAGCTTTGCAAAAGCCTGATAAGGATCAGGAACACGGAGAATACTGGCATGTATGGGTTGCTGCAATTCAAAGTCCTCAGCGAGAATCACTGCTGATGCGCCCGTGTTATAAAGGTGATGTGCATATTTGGCATTGGCGAGAAAGGAGATGTCGCCTTCCTGAGCTGACTCAATGGCTGCAAGACGTTGAATCATTATTTCAGAGGGCCCTTCAACACGGGCTTGGAGCATATCGGCGATCCTGGAGATGGGAAGTTGGAGCATGTGTATGGTATTTGAGCCTCGAAGATATAAACTGCTGAGCGGTCTTTTTAAAAAGACTTTATACCTAAAGCAACGTCAGCTAAGCGAAAGGCGTTATCTTTCTAACTAATAAGCACACTATTATGGCTGAACGTTTTGATGAAGCGGCGGTGGTTGAAGGTTGCCTTGAAAATAATCGTCACCACCAGAAATTATTATACGAGTACTACTACGGCAGTATGATGGCTGTATGCATGCGCTATGCTTCCGATCGAGAAGAAGCACGCGACGTTTTGCATGAAGGCTTTATCAAAGTATTCAAAAATCTGAACCGCTATCAAAAGGGTACTAATCTCGGTGCCTGGATCAGACGGATTATGGTCAATACATCGATTGATCATTATCGACGTCAGGCCAAGAAGCCTACCATTGTAGAGATCAATCAGGCGATCCATCAGGCAGATGTGCAAGATGTGGTAGCCGCCATGGGTGCTGAAGAGATAATGGGCTATGTACAAGCGCTTTCTCCTGCTTACAGAACAGTATTTAACCTGTATGTAGTAGAAGGGTATTCGCATAGAGAGGTAGGGGAGAAGCTGGGAATAAGCGAAGGTACCTCCAAAAGTAATCTGGCGAAGGCCAGGGCCAAGCTCAAGGCCAAGATCAACTCCGTTGCACTTGACCAGGTAAGAAGAAATCATGCAAGCTAATCACGACGATTTTTTGAAACAGCTAGGAGATGTCCTACGCTCAGCTCAGGATGATACTGAGCCTGAGTGGGAGCATATTTCCGAAATGTTGGCTGCGTCAGATTTTGACCTTGCTATCAAAAATAAGCTGGAGCAAATTTCCATTCCACCGTTGGTGGGGGATTGGGAAGCGATTACCGAAACGATGGATGAAGTGCCATTTGATGAATTAATCAAAGAAAAGCTTCAAGATGTAAAAATCGATGAAGGTCCGGGATGGGCACTTCTTGCAAGCCAACTCGGTCCTGAGTTTGACCGTTTGATGGCTGATAAATTAACAAACGCGACTGTAAGTGAGTCTGCCAACTGGCCCGTTATGGAGGATCAGCTGGAAGCTCCTACCGAAGCTATTATTGCAGAACGACTACGCGACTTTGAACTGCCCTACTCCGCAGCAGCATGGAAAGCTTTCCGTCCAGCTCTGAACAAGGCACTTCCAAAATCAGGTTTTCCCTGGTTACGTACGGGAGCAGTCGCAGGCATTATCCTATTGTTGAGTTTGGGAGGATCCTTACTTTGGAACCGCACTCAAACACCAGCAATCGAGGAGCAACCAATACCGCCTGCGCCTTCCACTCCCAAGGCTGAACCTGCTTCCCCCATATCCCCTTCCTCTTCCCATGACCCTGTCGAAGCTCGCTATGATGAACCTATTGTTGTGCATCAAGAGTCTTCTTCTAAGAAGGCATATGCTCAGAAGGCCCAGGCTCTTACGATTGCAAATCAACCCATTCTTGAAACGGCAAAAGAACATGTTGAATCGGTCTCATCTACAAAGGTGACGGTTGAGCAGCAGCATGCTGTACATGCAAGCTTTAAGCATGCACTCACTGCTTCAGACGGAGCAGATGTTTCTATTTTGTCTTCAATTGAAAAAACGAAGTTCAAACCAGAAAGCAAGATTGCGATTCTTACAAAGGACATTTTGCCAAAAGAGCTCAAGCCGGGAATCCGTTTGGGATGGACACATACAATGTTGAATACGACAACACGATTCAGCGACCCAGGTGAGCCGGGATACCTTACAGGACTGCAGATTGCTTTGCCAATCAGTGCTAAAGTTGAATTGATATCAGGATTGCAATATGGAAAGCGATCTATTTCCCGCTTAAAGCTCAATGAATTTAGACCAAGTAATGCCCAGTCAGCGGCAGCTCGTCTGGATGGTGATAATATTTGGCAGAGTTTACTGAAAGCTGACTTTGTCGTTTGGGAAATTCCTGTCATGCTGCGCTACACTGTGACAGACCCTACAAGTCGATTTGGACTCAGCTTGCAAGGTGGCATTGTCGGCATGATCGTTCAGCAGGCAGACTACCAGGAATTTGATCCTCAATCAGCTCAGAACGCTTTGTTTGAGCGAGGAACTCCTTACCAGGAACTTAATCCGGATACCAAATCTCAGCGCGGCGTAACAACCTGGGGGAATATCCGAATCGCTCCAGTCTTACAATACCGCATAAGTAAAAGGCTCACATTTGAGCTTGCGCCGCACTTGCAATTAGGTCAGCAACGTGTTGGTTTAGAGCAACTTAAGCTCAGTAGCGTAGGTGGTTCAGCTGGGATAATGATCAATTTTGAAAAATCTAAACAATAACTGCAACCTTATACAGTTGCGACCGTAAATGAAAACAGCTGTTAGTTAAGTGTAAATCTCGAATTAGCTGTCTTGAGAGTTATTATTATGCCCGCCAATAAGGCGGGCTTTTTTTATTTTAAGAGTTTGATTATTTCAGAACTTTAAAGAGTTTTGTGCCTGCCTGTGTTTTCGGTACACTATTTGTAAATGAATATTCAGGTAACTCTGAAATATTTATCACGATGAAGCAACTCTTGCAATTTCTCCTCTTTTCTGTTCTCCTACTACCCA
>JBGCFB010000189.1:0-3833 GCA_045106685.1 Bacteroidia bacterium
TACCGCATTTCGATATTATCCGTGATCACGTAGACGCACTGGAGACGCTGCTTCCTGATGCCAAATGGCCGCTGCCGAAGTATCGCGAGATGCTGTTTGTTCGATAATTGGCTGTTGGCTTTTTGCTGCTGGCGATTAGCTTCCGGATCAATGACTAATGATCAATTATTCATATTCTTAATAAAAAACCGCAGGTTGCCTTTAGGGCAGCTTGCGGTTTTTTATTAAACAAGGTCGTAGGGTTCGACCAGGACTTTTACAGGAATATTTAACAATGAAGAAAGTGTACGGACCATTTCCAAGGTTAGTCTTTTCTTCTTGTTTAACACTTCGGATACGCGGCTTTTACCACCGATTACCCCAACGAGATCTTGCTGCTTTATCCCTCTCTCTTCCATCCTCACTTTTATCGCCTCGATAGGATCAGGCTCCGTAATAGGGAAATACTCATCCTCATATTTTTCAATAAGGATGCTCAAGACCTCTGCCTCATTCCCTTCATTACTATCAGGTGATGCATCAAATAATTTCTCCAACCTTTTTAAAGCCAGCTTATATTCACTCTCAGTACGGATCGGTTTAATAAAAAAAGTACTACTCATTTTCAAATCGTTTTTACATCAATCTTATCGTAATCCTTGTGTGTACCAACAAAGCGAATAAAAACCCATTTACGCTCAAAATTAAACTTCACAACGAGCCTAAAATGGTTTCCTTTGATATTGAAAACAATCCTATTGTCTCCAACAATACTAGCTGATAAAAACACCTTTTTAACCTCATTAGAGTTTGTCCAATCAGCATTTTTCACAATGTGATACCATGTTTTTAATGCTTGTTCAGATTGTGGGTTTTTCTCCCAAAAGGTTCGCAGTGTCCTCTTTGCTATGATGCGGTACATACTGTCTACGAGATAAAGATACAGAGTTCTCAAAAAGAGAACTAATTTTTATATAAAACTTTACTCGTTAGACGCGAAAACGTTAAACTGATCAACACTTTTCAAAAAATACTTTAGTTAAAAGCCAGGCATCACTCTTTCACAAAACGCCTTACGGTCGTTTCCCCGTTTTTGAGCACGAGCTTACATCCATAGGCACCAGCGGCCAAGTCGCCGATCTGCAACATCGCATTTCCATCCACGATTTTGCCATCTAATACTTCCCGGCCCTGCATATCCAATACGACATAGCGAACCGCTTCTTTGGGAGCATTGATCCATAGCTGCTGGCTGGCTGGGTTTGGGTATAACTGCCAATCGATCGCAAGGTCTTCCTCATTTGACAAGGCCAGATTATTCAGGAATAAGCTACTCCAAATGATTGCGGTATTTTGGGGAAGCATCAATGGCGTCAAATTATTAATAATACTTCCTTGATAATCAAACCAAATGAAGCGACGGTTAAGTGATGACTCCTCCATGAGCACGAGTGTTTCGGAACCAGGATCATAACTACTTGCAGTAGTAGGCACAAAACTCTGTCCAATCACATCCTGAACGATGCTTCCTGTCGTAGCATCATAGTAAGCCTTGTAGCGTGAGAAATGAATCCGGTCCCCTGCTCCTACAGCCGGAAAGGCAAGCAAGCCACTTACGAGATACTCATCGCGATACTCCAGGCGATTATTAGCTTCATCGATACGATAAACATGCACGGTATCGCGAGAATTAAGGTTTCGTCCCATCGATATCATCAAATAAGCAGAATCTGCTGCACCTTGTACAGAATTAAACTCGCTTTGATTCAAAAATCCATGAGGAAAAGGAATCGCATTGGAAACCTGCTTACTACTGAGGTTTACTGCAGTGAGTGAAGAGTCGGTCCAAAGAAATGCATGATCTCCATACACGGTCATCCCAGAAGGAATCTTGTTGAGTGAATTGCTAGGTAACGCATTGAAATCTTCCGTAAACGGAGGCATAGCATCTAATACACGTAGATAAGGTGCTTCTCCACAGCTTACAACCAGCTTGCCATTCCAAACACCAATATTCCCTACCGTAAAATTACTGGGAACATTATTCTCAACCTGATCAGTTCGAATATTGATCACCTGCATCGTATCGAATCGCCCACCAAGTCCAGGCGTGGGCGCACAGAAAAGATAGTCTCCTTCTCTCGCCATATCGCGAGCGCTAAAATCTGCCACCTTCGTAAAATCCCCACTTGGATACATATAATAGCCGATGCTATCGGTGATTCCGGCGATACTCTGCGAGTATGCAATGAAGAGTTTGCCACTGATTTGGGCGTGCATGCTGCCTAGAGAGAAACAGCTGAGTAGAATGAAAAAGATGGTACGCATATTCGGGAAAGGTTTTGAAGCAATAAGGTACACCTTATAGACTGTAAGATCAAAAAAGTAATTTTTGATCTTTGGCTTTTCATCTAAAAACCTGATGCTGTATTTAGTAGCATGCTCTGAGCTTATCAAAGGGTACTATCTCGAATTTCTACAATGCCCTTACTAGCTTATTGGAGATACTACATACTAGATCAGAAATACGACATCAGATTTTTATACGCGGGTTTCATTCAAGCTTGCTCCACAAACGAAAAAGAATTACATTTGCGGTCCTTTTTATAACAAACCCCTAAAAGGGACTATTTAAAACATGGACATTCAACCAAAATCGTTTCCAAACGATTATGAAACAACGTTCATCCTCAAACCCGAGCTGTCAGAGGATGAATACAAAGTGGCAGCAGGCAAATTCGTCCAGCTGATCAAAGACGATGGAGGAGAAATCCTTAACATCGAGCATTGGGGCTTGCGCAAGCTTGCCTATGAGATTGAAAACAAAAGACACGGGTTCTATACCTATGTTGAGTTTTCCGCAAGTGCGGGATTCAATGAGCGCCTTGAGCGTGAGTTTCGTTATGATGACCAGGTAATGCGTTACTTAACTGTGAAGCTTGATAAGCACGCTGTTGCTTATAACAACAAGCGTCGCGAGAAGAACTTCGGAATGCGCAAAGAGCTTGAAGGAGCTAAATCATCCGAAGCCTAATTATCATTCATTGTAACCACCAGAAAAACTATTTTCTATCATGGCAAAAAGAGACTCCGTAATAGGACCTACAGCGTCAAACCGGATTAAGACCCGAGTAGACCGCAAGAAATACTGTCGTTTCAAGAAGGCAGGAATCAAATATATCGACTACAAAGACCCAGACTTTCTTTTGAAGTTTGTGAATGAGCAAGGAAAGATTCTTCCTCGCCGTATTACAGGCACCAGCCTGAAGTACCAGCGTCGCCTTTCTGTCGCCATCAAGCGTTGCCGCCACCTGGCATTGCTACCATTTGTAACTGACGAGTTGAAACCTTCTAAGCGCTAAATTCATCATGGAAATCATCCTTACACAGCCCATTCGTAACTTGGGCGATATCGACGATGTAGTGACGGTAAAGAACGGTTATGCCCGCAATTACCTCATTCCTCAAAAAATGGCCATCTTGGCAACTCCTTCTAACCTTCGCTCAGTCGAAGAGAAGAAGAAGCAAGCTTCTCACAAGCAAGAGCATCTAAAAGCTCAGGCACAAGAGATTGCTGATAAGTTGTCAGACTTGACTATCTCTATCGAAACTCTCGCTGGTGCCGATGGCAAGCTTTTCGGTTCTGTAACCTCATTGATGGTTGCAAAGGAACTCGAAGAAAAAGGCTTCCCAGTGGACCGTCGCAAGATTACACTTGACGACATCCGTAGCACAGGTGAGTATGTAGCCACTGTACACGGTAACAAAGAAGCGACAGCTGATCTGAGCCTCGAAGTAAAGGCTGCCGAAAACGACTAATACGCTTCGAATTCAGAGTTAAGAGTGCAGAGTAG
>JBGCFB010000019.1:0-3122 GCA_045106685.1 Bacteroidia bacterium
CGGAGCGGAAACACAGGTGTGTTCGAGTTCTACCAACCTGGCGCTTCTCTGAAGCGCTGCTACCTTTGGCAGCAAGTTTTAAGAATTGGAAACACCTTTACTTAGCTGATAATCAACAAAATACAAAACTTGTCATAAGCAACCCTTCGGCGTCGCTCAGGGCAGGCAAGGTGAGAAATCTTGACTTTCAAGGCCAAATTGCTTTAAAGTCAATATTCCTCCCCAGCTACGCGAGTCGGAATGACAATTTTTTAAAATTAAAACAGTCTCTAAGATTTAGTTCCTGTGGCACTAGCCTTTAACGATTACCACGCACTATGATCTACAGCATTTCGCTTCTCAATGGAATGGCTCTCACGTTGATATTTTTTGGCATATACATCGTCATTAACCGTACGGTCAAAAAACGCCAATACTCTGAGTGGCGATTTTCAACGACGCTTACCGTCTTTTTGTGGGCCGGCCTGGCTTTGTCAACTGACTTTTTGTTGCAAATGACCATTCAGGACCGCTTATACTTTCACCTTGCGAGTATCCCCATACTTTTAATTGCATGGCTGGTTGTTCGTTTCTATTATCGTGTCAAAGTCTATTAACATGAAGTCACTTGTCATCTTTTTTCTGAGCCTGTTGCTGCTTATGCCCTTTTTGGGTTTTGCCCAGGACGAGTGGGTTTTTGCTGAAGACAATATTGACTCCCGCCCGCTGCCTATGGATGTGTTCAAAGCAGGTGATACGGTACAGCTTTTTGGCGAAAACGTAAGACTCCGCCAAGCTCCCAATACCAATTCAGAAACCCTGACGATGCTCGCTATCACCGATTCAGTGAAAGTGCTCAAAAGGACGGATTCCCTTCTGGCTTATGAAGGCAGAAATTTTTATTGGTATCAGGTAAAATGGCAGGACAAAACAGGCTATATCAGCGACGCTTTTTTTGCAAGAGTCGTTCTTAAAAATCGCTTTGGGAAGGACTTCTACTTTCGTCATCACTTTGACGATAAGCTCGGTTCAGAAGTCAGTATTCGCGTGCAAAAAGGGAATAAGATGGTTGACAAAATTACCCTCTCTCCCAGCGGAAGTAATATAGAAGTGCACGTGATGGACGATCAGGGTTTGAAGAACCTCGACAATATCATCGTACTCGACTATTCTTCAGAGGCTTGTGGCGAAAATGGCGGTCTCTCCTATATTTTCTTGAATAACGAAAAACTCTATCACGTTGCTGATCTCTCATCTATAGGCGACGGCGGCGTCCTTCATGAAGATGAATCCTTTACCTTTCCTATCAAACGCCATAATAATAGCAGCGATAGGATTATCTATAATCAGGAGCATGGTAAGGAAAAAGCCGATGGTGATTACTATTGGTACCAAACTGTCCAAAATCGCAAAGAGCTAACCTGGACGGGAAAGGAACTTCTGCCGAAGAATTATAAAACCATAGAGTAAAATCGCCTAAAACAAAACCAGCCTTTATCAGTCATTACACCTATGCCAAGCATCATTGTAATCGGAGCAGGCTTTGCCGGAATGGCCGCCGCCGCTCGCCTCGCCCAGCAGGGTTTTGACGTCACCGTTTTAGAGAAACATGAACAATCCGGAGGGCGTGCCCGCGTCTGGAAAAAGGATGGTTTCACTTTCGATATGGGACCTTCCTGGTATTGGATGCCCGACGTCTTCGATGATTATTTTGCCTTGTTTGGTAAAAAAGTAAGCGATTACTACCACCTCGAACGCCTTGATCCCAGCTACCGCATTTACTATGGTCAGGATGATGTCTTGGACGTCCCAGCCAACGTAGAGGACCAGATGGCGCTCTTTGACCAGTACGAACCCGGAGCCGGTAAACAGCTCAAGCAATTTCTCGATCAGGCTGAATATAAATACAGCGTAGGCATGCGCGATTACGTATTTCGTCCTTCCTACAGCATCGCCGAATTTATGGACCCACGGTTGATCCGTGAGAGCTTCCGCATTCAGATGTTCAAGTCGATGAGTAAGCATGTGCGCAAGCATGTGAGCCATCCTCATTTGGTGAAGCTGCTTGAATTTCCGGTGTTGTTTTTGGGAGCGACTCCGCAAAATACGCCCGCACTTTATTCGATGATGAACTGGGCCGACCTGGGCTTAGGTACCTGGTATCCGATGGGCGGTATGAACAATATCCCGCGCGCGATGCAAGCACTCGCAGAGGAGCAGGGAGTTAAGTTCGTGTTCAACGCAGAGGTGGAGGAAATCGAGGTAGAAAAGGGGCAGGCTAAGCGTGTACGCACTGCGACAGGCAGCTATGAAGCTGATGTCATCGTGGCCAATGCTGATTACCATCATACCGACCAGCGGCTTCTGGCGCCAGCCTGGCGACAGTACAGCGCCAAGTATTGGGACGAGCGCGTGATGTCTCCTTCCAGCTTACTGTTTTATATAGGTCTTGATAAAAAGGTGGACGGAATAAAGCACCATACGCTATTCTTTGACCGCGACTTTCAGCTGCATGCAGATGAAATATACTCCAACCCAAAGTGGCCTACCGATCCGCTTTTCTACGCCTGCTGCCCTTCCAAAACAGACAAAACGGTAGCACCAGAAGGTAAAGAGAATCTCTTTTTGCTTATTCCGCTGGCTCCAGGTCTGGAAGATAGCGACGAGATGCGCGAGCGATATTATGATGTGATTATGTCACGCTTGGAGGCCCTTACAGGCCAGAGCATCCGCGAGCATGTCATGTTTAAGCGCAGCTATGCGATGCAGGATTTTGAAAAGGATTATCATGCCTTTAAGGGAAATGCCTACGGCCTCGCCAATACGCTGATGCAGACAGCATTCTTCAAGCCTCGCCTTCGCTCCAAAAAGGTGTCTAATCTTTATTACACCGGCCAACTTACCGTTCCCGGCCCTGGCGTACCGCCTTCATTGATATCTGGTCAGGTCGTGGCTACTGAGGTTGGGAAGCACTTTGGGTAGGGCTTTCCTATAAAAACATAAATAGGCTGTATGACTGTCAAAAAAGCTATCTCTAATGTCGTATCTCTGATCTAGTATCAGAGCTGTTCATTCATTTTTTCGAAATAAATAAAACGATCGTTTTCCCTATAAAACGAGCCTAAACCAACAAAACCCTTTTG
>JBGCFB010000190.1:0-6974 GCA_045106685.1 Bacteroidia bacterium
ATTTCAGAACTTTAAAGAGTTTTGTGCCTGCCTGTGTTTTCGGTACACTATTTGTAAATGAATATTCAGGTAACTCTGAAATATTTATCACGATGAAGCAACTCTTGCAATTTCTCCTCTTTTCTGTTCTCCTACTACCCAGCCTTCAGGCTCAACAAAGCCTCAATCAGGTTCTAACTGATTGGTATCTCGAAGAGCGTTTTATTCTTGCAGACCAAGACAAAGATGCCTTACTGGATAAGGATGAGCTAAAGCAATTTCCACAGGAGTTTGGTTATTACCTTGATAGCCGCAACTTCGGATTGACGGACCTTGATAAAGATGGAAAGTTGAGTTTTCGTGAGACAAAATCAAGAGTACTAGTCGAGTTTAATTTTCGCTACGCAAAAGAGCTCAGCGCATTAGCTACACTCGAAAAACAATACCCAGCCCTTGCTCAACCCACACTTGAAACGCTTAAAGCGAATCCTTCGCTTACAGCAGCACTTATGGGAAACCTGTATTGGATGAACTCCAATGCGGATCTCGCAAAAGCGATCTATCAGGATCGCGAATGGATGCAAAGCCAAAGCGAAGTACTCGCTTCTTTACAGCGCAATCTTTGCTGGTTGATCACGCACCCTTCGGATGCCAAGCAACTTTACAAAAGTCTCAAACTAAGTAGAAAAGCTCCAGAGATGATGAGCTGGCGTTCTGCTCACAAAACGCTGCTTCGTCGCTACGAAGATCTTCCGGAAGATATTGTATTGAGTTTCTTACCTAAAGAATAACTTCTCTTTTTGAGAAAAACAGGAAAAGCACAGCCTCTAATTTAGGGTCTGTGCTTTTTTACGATCTTTATCGCCTATGGCCCTTAGCAAAGAAGCGATACACGATCTTTTAGAAGACGCTCACCAACGATACAATAACCCTGAATTTATCCAGGACGACCCTATTCAGGTTCCACATCTTTTTTCTAAAAAAGAAGATATTGAGATAGCAGCTTACCTCAGTGCTACAATAGCCTGGGGAAGGAGAGCCAGTATTATCAAAAATGCTCATTCATTCGTCGAGCGAATGGATCAAGCTCCGCATGAGTTTGTGATGCAGGCTTCCGATACTGACCTGAGTCGTTTGGATACTTTTGTTCATAGAACGTTCAATGGAATTGATGCAAAAGCGCTTATCCTGAGCCTCAGAGCAATCTATCGTAATGATGGAATGGAGGCGATTTTTGCAAAAGGAATGGGCGATGAACGAAGCACATTTGGTGGAATCACCGCGTTTCATGGGGCGATGACCGCTCATCCCGATTTTCCAGACCGTAGTCGAAAACATGTCGCGAATCCAGCCAAAGGATCGTCGGCGAAGCGAATCAATATGTTCCTGCGCTGGATGGTCAGAGATGATGGCCAGGGAGTGGATTTTGGTATATGGAAAAGCATTCACTCACGGCAGCTTATGATGCCACTGGATGTCCATACTGGAAATGTGTCGCGAAGCCTTGGGCTTCTCACTCGCAAACAAAATGACTGGAAAGCAGTCATAGAACTGACGGAGTCTCTCAGGGAGTTCAATGCCGAAGACCCTATCCGATTCGACTTCAGTTTATTCGGGTTAGGTGCTTATAATCAACTGGTCTAGCCGTTTTCGCAGTACATGGAGACTGCGATTTTATTCATATTTACGTTATTGTCATTTAGTTCCAAATAGCTAATTTTTCACACTTAATCTTTCCCCCACATGAACAAGCTCTATCTAACCATTGTACTCGCATTTATTTTTATTGGAGGGATCAGTTCTAGCCTGATTTCCTTTTCATCAGGAGCTCCAGCAGGACGTGCCGGCTCTCCTATTAGTAATGGAAACACCTGTGCTACTGCCGGATGCCACGCCTCGTTCCCACTAAACTCAGGAACCGGAACACTTCAAGTTACCACTGATATTCCTGCCGATGGCTTTATCGCAGGCAATACTTATAAAGTGGATATTGCTATGGTTGAAGCAGGTATTACACGCTTTGCCTTTGAGTCAGTTCCTTATGGTGAAAACACAATGGGATCAGCAGGTAATATCACTATCTCAGATGCCATGCGTACTAAAACAGTAAATGGAGGTGCTAATACCTTCGTTACCCATACCTTTAATGGGATCAGTGGGAATGCTGCATCAACATGGTCATATGACTGGACTCCAAATGCTGATGATGATAGTGTTACATTTTATGCCTCAGGAATGGCGTCAAATAATAACGGAAGCACAGCAGGTGATCGTATCTATAATGTAAGCACTGGCGCACGCCGTCAGTTCGGTGTAAGCATCACTCCAGAGAAAAATATTGCTTCACTAAAAGCATTTCCGTCTCCTGCATCACAGAACCTCTTCGTTTCATTTGAAAGCAGAGTTTCTGAACCTACCAGCATTGTACTGCTTGACCTACAAGGTCGTGAGGTATATCGCTACGAAGATTACCTCAAGCCTGGTGAATTTTCCAATGTAATCAACGTAAACAACTTCCCTACAGGAATTTATACCCTTCGCGTACGCATGGGTAAGGAAGTAGCCAGTCGCAAGGTGGTTGTGGAATAGCTTCAATGTAAAATGTATAGTGTAGAATGTACAATGTCAGATTCCTTCTGATCGCTTGTATGTTTTACGTAAAAAAAAGAGCGCAGTCTTGAAAAAAGGCTGCGCTCTTTATTTTAGATAATACTTGTTTTCATACGTGAGGGATTGACGATTGCAGATTAGCGATTTCAGATTGCAGAAGTGTCTATGCCTAATAAACTTCTCCAATCGCTAATCGTCATTCTGCAATCTGCAATTGATTTCACATTATCCTTACATTTGCTTTATGAAACACCTCAAAATAGCGGGTGCTGCGCTTAATCAAACGGCACTAGCTTTTCCTGAAAATACAGCCAATATTATACGTGCCGTTGAAGCTGCAAAAGCTCAAGGTGTGAGTATCCTGTGTTTACCCGAGCTAGCCATCCCAGGCTACGGTTGCGAGGATGCGTTTTTTGCTGACTGGGTAGTTGAGCGCTCGCTCAAATCCCTTCAGGAAATAGCAGAGGCGAGTGAAGGAATCGCAGTAAGCGTAGGACTTCCTATGGTCGTAGAAGGCTGTGTGTACAATACGACTGCGTTTATTTGGGATCAGGAAATTGTGGGTTTCGTAGCAAAACAGGAACTCGCCGGAGACGGCATCTACTATGAGCCACGCTGGTTCAAGCGCTGGGAAGGAGGAGCTGTTACGCTTTTTACATTAAATGGCCACCAATATCCTTTTGGTGATCTGATATTTGAGTTGGATGGTGTTCGTATCGGCTTTGAAATTTGTGAAGATGCCTGGAATGGCGATCGCCCTGCGCAGGATCACTATCGCCACAATGTCGATGTGATTCTCAACCCGAGTGCCTCGAACTTTGCCTTCGGCAAAAGTGAAGTGCGCGAAATGCTCGTCAGAGAAGCCTCGCGTGCATTTACCTGCACCTATGTCTATTCGAATCTGTTAGGAAATGATGCAGGACGAATCATCTTTGATGGTGAAATCCTGATTGCCCAAAGCGGCAAACTCATGGCCCGCAACCAGCGCTTTGGCTTTGAAGATTATCAAATTTTACCCGCAGTCGTCGATGTGGAAGCACCTCGCCTCCAGAAGAAAAAGTCTTTCAATTTCGAGCCTGAGCTTCCCGATATTCTTATTGAAATAGATGGGCATCTACCGGAAGCAAAGCCGGGCGATCACCCTACGCTTATTGCGCCGGACGAGAGCAAAGACGAAGAGTTTTTGCTTGCCGAAACTCTTGCGCTTTGGGACTATATGCGGAAAAGTCGCAGCCGTGGATTTATCCTTTCGCTTTCAGGCGGAGCAGATTCTAGCTGTTGTGCGGTTTTAGTAGGCAAAATGTTCGAACGTGCAAAAGAAGCGCTAGGCGAAGCTTTATTTGCAAAAAAGCTATCCTACGCGCGCATCGATCCAGAAAAGCCACTTATTAGTCAGCTATTTACCTGTGTATATCAAGGCACAGAAAATAGCGGTGATGCTACCCTTGAAAGCGCCCAGGCGCTTGCCGAAGGCCTTGGGGCAACCTTCCACAACTGGAACGTAGAGCCGCTTCGCCAGCAGTACCATGGCCTCGCCGAGCAAGCGCTCGGCCGTGCGCTTTCATGGGAAACCGATGATATCGCGATGCAGAATATCCAGGCGCGCCTGCGCGCCCCTGGCGTATGGATGCTCGCCAACCTCCAGGGAGCTTTGCTTCTGACGACATCGAACCGCTCTGAAGCTGCCGTCGGCTATGCCACCATGGATGGCGATACTGCTGGCGGACTTGCTCCGCTAGGAGGAATCGATAAGGAAAGCCTGATCAAATGGTTGCACTGGGCCGAAGATGCGCTCGATGTGCCGTCATTGCGCTATGTCAACAGCCTCAAGCCTATGGCCGAACTGCGTCCGGGTGACGCTGGCCAAACCGATGAGGGCGACCTTATGCCGTATCCTATGCTAGAGCGCATCGAGGAGCTAGCGATTGGGCAGTATCTCGCTCCTGAAGAGGTGTTTCGCGCATTGCAAGGCGTAGCCGACGATGATCTCCTCAAGGCCTGGATCACGAAGTTTTTCCGTTTGTGGAGTCGTAACCAATGGAAGCGTGAGCGCTATGCTCCGTCCTTTCACCTCGATGACAAAAACCTTGACCCAAAGACCTGGTGCCGTTTCCCTATTCTAAATGGGGGTTTCCGCGAGCAGCTTGAGGAACTTGATTGAATTGATTAGCTGATTTGATAATTAGTCAATTTGACGATGAGCTTATTTGGTGGAAATCGCATAATATAAATAGCCTTTAAAGCCAGCAGCCAGCAGCCAGCAGCCAGCAGCCAGCAGCCAGCAGCCAGCAGCCCAAAACTCACCACCCTTGTCTAAGTTTTTATCTAAATCCCTTCTTTTATATAAAGATGCTTATGCCGGGCATCCGCCTGAAATATGGACGATCACGATTGTTACATTTATCAATCGAGTAGGGACGATGATTGCGCCATTTTTAGTGGTGTACCTGACGACGATTTTGGATTTTGAACTAAAAGAAGCGGGGCTTATCGTTGCGGCTTTCGGCGCAGGATCATTTTCTGGAACGTATGTCGGAGGCAAACTCACTGATAGAATTGGTGCACGTAAAGTGATAACGGGAAGCCTACTTTTAGGCGGTGTTTTTTTGATTCTTCTCCAGCTTGTTACAAGCTTTTGGGGCTTGGTGGGCATGCTTTTTACGATGGCGTTTTTTGGGGAAGCACTGCGTCCAGCCACGATGGCTTCCATTGGTGACTACGTTCCCAAATCCCACACCGGGCGCGCCATGGCGCTTTTGCGCCTCGCGATCAATCTTGGCTTTACCGCAGCTCCTGCGATTGGAGGATTTCTTGCAGTAAGTCTTGGCTATGCCTGGCTCTTTTGGATTGATGGACTTACCTGTATTGCTGCAGCGATTTACTTCGTTATCGCATCCGCTAAATGGCGGCCTACTACCCAGTCCGATATCCTTGAGGAAAACGCTACTTCAAAAGCATCCACCGCAAGGCCACCTCACCTCAACCGGCGCTATATCCTCTTTTTGCTTGCGACCTTTATTATGGGCTTTGGCTTTATCCAGTGGTTCCATAGTATTCCACTTTTCCTAAAAAGCGAATGGGGATTTGATGAGCGCTATATCGGAGCTTTGATGATGTTGAATGGAATATTGATCGTTATTCTTGAAATGCCACTTGTTCATATTATCGAGCATAAGAAGCAGACGATAAAATCATTTTTCATTGGGATTGTGCTAATTGGCGCCAGTTTTCTGCCCTTTCTGCTGCCCGCTTGGTATGGCTTTGCGGTGCTTGCTATCGTGTTGATGACCATTGGCGAAATTCTCAATTTGCCCTTTAGTTCCTCCTTCGCGCTTAATCTTAGTCCGGATTCCATGCGAGGAGAATACTCTGCCTGGTACGGCATGACCTGGTCGCTTACACATATCGCTGGCCCCGCCTTGGGACTTGCCTTTATCGATGAACTGGGTTATCCTGCGTTTTGGAGCTGCCTAGCTGTATTATGCATTGTTAGTTTGGTTTTGCATCGCTGGGCGGGAATGCGGTCATGATTGCAGATTGGAAATTGGAGAAACGAGATTGCAGAAAAGCCAGAAAAAAAAAACCTCCATTCACTGGTCATCAATATACAATATCCAATCACAGGAAAGACATGATTGCAGATTGGGAATTGTAGAAACGAGATTGCAGAAAAGCCAGAAAAAAATCTCCATTCACTGTTCATCAATCTGCAATCTCCAATCACAGGAAAGACATGATTGCAGATTGGAAATTGTAGAAACGTGATTGTAGAAATGCTGATGAAAAATTCACCAATCACTATTCACTAATCTGCAATCTCCAATCAGCATACCGCTTTTATCTATTACTCTTGGCAGTTTTTATACTTACTGTAAATATTGCTATAAGCTCATTGTTTTCTTCTTTTAGCTGAGAAAATGGAGCAGTGTCTGAGGCTAGCAACCCTATGATAATCTTTGAGCAAACGAATGATTCTTTAAGTTCCTTAAGAGCAATTTGCATTTTATGGATAAAGTCGGCTCGAGATTCTGCACCTTGAGCTTCTCCATAGTTTAGGGCAGCTGAAGCTGTTGATCGAATGATTTGCTTGCCTAAGTGCATATTGGTAAATGTTTTAGGAAGCTTTTCAACACTCCTTGCTGTCGCAATGGAAAAATTAACTAGTCGATCTTCTAATTCTTGTTTTTTCATGGGTGATTTTAATTGGATGTGATAACCGTTAGACGAGGCAATCCAAGTTTGATCAACAAAAAACCAGAAAAAAAACTCCATTCCCTCCTCATCAATCTGCAAGTATAGAAAAGACATTATTGCAGATTGGAAATTGGAGAAACGAGATTGCAGAAAAGCCAGAAAAAAATCTCCAATCACTGTTCATCAATCTG
>JBGCFB010000191.1:0-11468 GCA_045106685.1 Bacteroidia bacterium
GGCCCAGGTCCAACCTGCTTCTGGATATACTTCGGGAACATTGATTCCTGAACTTGCCTTTACTGGAAATCCAGGTAAACCCGCAAAGCCGGGAGGCATTTGGTTCCAGTCGCCGCCTACGATCACAAAGTTTCCTTTGGCGTATTCTGCTTTCAGCACTTCGGCCATTTGGGCCATTTGGCGCTTTTTGAGGGTGCCGTCATCATATGCCGAGTTGTGCGTATTGATCACGACGAGCTGCTTGCCGCTATTGAGCGGAAAGCGCGAAAGCAGATAGCAGCGATCCAGATAAAATAGTCCGGTAGGAAATGCATAATTTCCTTCAAAACTAAAGCGCGCGATGCTTTCTGCTTTGGTGGTGGCGAATGTCACAAGCCCTGACTCAACACCTCCATACGGGTCGAGCAAAGGAACAGGGATGTAATCCACATCATAGTTTTTGCCAAAAGACCAACCAAACCCAGGCAGTTCTTTCGCTAATGCTTTGGCCTGATCGATGTGATAACTTCTGGCGGAGTTGCGGTCGACTTCCTGGAGTAGGAAAAAGTCGGCCGTATCACGATACTGACGAATAACGGAGGTGATCCCGGCAAGATATTCTTCTACAATCTCTTTATCTGAATGCACCATTTCACCACCATCTTTCCAGAAGTCGGATTTTGCTCCCAAGCCAGCATAGCCAATATTCCAGTTGAATAGACGGATGACAGAATCCTCGGCCAGCCATTGTTGTGAATGCGGAGTGCCGGCTTCGGTTACTGTAGTTTCTGGTGCTGGTTCGTAGTCGTTGTACCAGGTATAACCGATTACGCCTACCACATACAATAGAGGAAGCAGGGCGATATAGAAAAGGAGTTTGAGTAAGCGAAAAATAGGATGCGGGCGCTTTTTCATATTGGAGGATTTTGGTTAGGAACTTCTCAAAAGTAGGGTATCTTTTCCACTTAGTTTTTTTACCACTACCTTATCGTATGGCCTTTTTACTTTTTGTTCGGACAAAAAGTAACCAAAAAACCGCCACCGAGCCAAGCAAGCCCTCCGCCACTCTCCACCGCGCTCGCTCGTTGGATCCCAGCCGCACCTTTGACCAAGTCAAAGGGTTATTTCGGCAAACTTTAGAAATACAAAAAGCACGAACGCCATAGCGCTCGTGCTTTTAATTTTAAGGCCAACAGCAAATCGCTAAAAGCCAATTCCGGCAAGCCGGAATTATTTAGATACGAGAGATCAAGTCAGCTACACGGTTAGAATAACCAGCTTCGTTGTCATACCATCCTACCACTTTTACTGTAGTTCCCATAGAAGAAGTCAATCCGCTATCGAAGATACATGAGTGTGGGTTTCCGATAATATCAGCAGATACCAAAGGATCAGTTGAGAATTCCATGATTCCTTTGAGTGCTCCTTCAGAAGCAGCTTTCATTACAGCGTTGATTTCTTCTGCAGTAGCAGCTTTCTTCAAGTTTACTGTAAGGTCTGTAAGTGAACCATCAGGAATAGGCACACGTGCAGCAAATCCGTCAAGCTTACCAGCAAGCTGTGGCAATACCAATCCTACAGCTTTTGCAGCACCTGTAGAAGTTGGGATAATGTTTACAGCAGCAGCACGGGCACGACGCATGTCCTTGTGAGGAGCATCCTGAATATTTTGGTCAGAAGTGTACGCGTGAATGGTAGTCATGAAACCATTTTCAATACCAAAAGCATCATCAAGCACTTTGGCCATAGGAGCCAGGCAGTTGGTGGTACATGAAGCATTCGATATGATCTGCATGTCAGATGTAAGTACATCGTCATTCACACCAAGTACAACGGTAGCATCTACTTCACCGCTCGCAGGAGCAGAGATGATGACCTTTTTTGCACCAGCAGTGATATGCTTTGCAGCACCATCACGTGTACGGAATATACCGGTTGACTCTACAACAACATCTACACCGAGGTCGCCCCAGGCTAGATTCTCAGGGTTGCGCTCTGCGCTCGCCTCGATAGAATTTCCGTTTACGATCAGGTGTGAGTCTGTAGACTCCACAGTACCTGGAAATTTGCCGTGAACAGTGTCATACTTCAGCAAGTGTGCGAGCATGTTGTTGTCGGTAAGGTCGTTGATTTTAACAACCTCGACACCAGGATTGTCCATCAGGGCACGAAAAACGAGTCGCCCGATACGGCCAAAGCCGTTGATACCTACTTTGATAGCCATGTTTGGAAGTTTTTGAATAGGGTTTCAGTAAAACGATGCAAAAGTACAGTTAGCCATTCGATTAAAAAAGCTGGACTGACTTTAATCAACAATTGGTCCACAGGCATATTTTGGGCAAATGGATGGAAGTATAATTTTACATTTTAGCACAATCATCCTACATTCGCTTATATAAGCACCCTCATCATCCCATGGACAAGCTTAAAGCTTTTTATTACACCTTATTTATCCACCTTCGGTTATTCGTTGTGTTGGGAGTTATTGCTGCGCTATTTATGCTCAGTTATTTCTATCCGACCCTTGAGCGTATTGCTGAAATAGGCCTTTGGGCCTTTTGGGCCTTGCTTGCGCTCGATTTTATATTGCTTTACAGCCAACGTAGAGGAATCATCGGAAGCCGTGATCTTCCCGAAAAATTCTCCAATGGAGACTTCAACGAGGTGAAACTCAAGATCGAAAGTGGATATGCCTTTCCAGTATTCCTGCATGTGATCGATGAAATTCCGGTTCAGTTCCAGCGCCGTGATTTTAATTTGAATCCGCCAGCGATCAAACCATCTGAGCAAAAGCGCGTGCGTTATTTGCTTCGCCCGACGGAGCGAGGCGAATATCATTTTGGGGCGTTGAATATTTTTGTCACGACTCCGATCTGCTTCTTGCGCCGCCGCTACCAATTTGACGATGGGCGAATGGTGCCTACGTATCCTTCTTTTTTACAAATGCGGAAGTATCAGTTTATGGCGGTGACGCACCGGCTGGCTGACCTTGGTGTGAAAAAGGTGCGTCGCCTGGGACATACTACTGAGTTTGAGCAAATAAAGGAATACGTGCGAGGCGATGATTATCGCACCGTAAACTGGAAAGCGACTGCACGCAGCAATAAGCTGATGGTGAATCAGTATGCCGACGAAAAATCGCAGAACGTGTATTGCCTGTTGGATATGGGGCGATCCATGAAGATGCCGTTTGAGGAAATGAGCTTGCTCGACTACGCAGTGAATGCGAGTTTGGTGATGAGCAATCTTTCGTTATTCAAGCAGGATAAGCCTGGGCTCATCACTTTCGCAGAAAAAATCCATGCCTTCCTTCCTCCTAGCAGCCGCCCTATGCAGATGAATAGAATCCAGGAAATTCTGTACAATCAGCGTAGCCGTTTTTTGGAAAGCGATTATGCGCGCCTCTATACGATCGTCCGCCAGAAGATTTCGCATCGTAGTCTGCTCGTGCTTTTTACCAATTTTGAAACGCTGACTTCGCTCCGTCGACAGCTTCCTTATTTGCAGAAACTGGCTGCCAGCCATTTGCTGGTGACGATCTTTTTTGAAAATACAGAACTCAACGATTTGCTGGAAAGCTCTCCTCGCAATACGGAGGAAGTATATATCAAGACCGTTGCGGAGAATTTTCACTACGAAAAAAAGCAAATTATTAAGGAGCTTGAACGTGCAGGCATTATTGCGATTCTTACTCAGCCGCAGCAGCTGACCGTTAATACGATCAACAAGTATCTGGAAATCAAGGCTCGCGGCCTTTTGTAAAGAATCTCCAAAACCAAAATGCGAACTTGTGGTTACTTGATGTGAATCCTCATCGGATCATATTTATCAAGCTAACAAGGTTCATGCAGACAATCCAAAATAAAAACATCCTGCTCGTAGGTGCTACGGGTGGAATAGGTCAGGAAACGGCCAAGCTTCTCAAGCAGTCACATGCTAATCTGCATATTGCAGGAAGGAATCAAGCGAAACTTGAAGAACTCGCTAGTAGTCTTGGACTTCCTGATAATCAGGTTCACCAACTTGATATCAGTGATGAAAATGGCGTAGCCCAAACTGCGGAAACAATTCATGCTCAGATCCCAGCATTAGATATGCTGATCAATGTCGCCGGAGTAGGAATTGTGAAGCCTTTTGAAAGTTTGACCGCGGATGATTTTCGCCGTACGATGGATGCCAATTTGTTGGGGCCTTTTCTTTTGCTCAAGCACTTTTTGCCCAATATGAAAACGCAAAAAGAAGGACTTATTCTAAATCTTCCTGGAGTGTTGGGCAAAACGCCTATGGCGGCGGCTTCTGTTTATGCGGCATCAAAATACGGCCTGAACGGCATGCTGAAATCGGTGCGTGAAGAGCTTCGCCGCACCAATATTCGCATCACGAATCTCTACCTGGGAGGAACCGACACGGAGTTCTGGGATGAGGATATTGATATTCGTTTTCAGCGTGAGAAGTTTGTTTCTGCAAAAGAAGCGGCTCGTTCTATCTGGTTCCTTTGCCAGCAGCCCAACAGCGGCGTCGTCTCCGAAATGGTGCTTCAGCCTTTTAATCATCAGGCTATTTGATTTGATGATTAGCTGATTTAGTAATTTGATGATGGGCCACTAATGTACAATGAACGATGTATAATGTGCGGTACTTTTTCCATCTATATCACCAAATTAGCTAATAATCAAATCAGCTAATCATTAATCATCTCTATTCAGTATTATTACGATTGGGGTTGCTGGCAGAGGTTAGCAACCAATACAAAACCAAACGTGATAATTCATTATTCAGTAAGAATTCCCAAGGGTTCGCGACTTGTGTTGTAGTTTAGCAGCATAATTCTTAAAAATCTATGAGCGAATATTTTCTGGAATTGAAAGGCGTCACCAAACGTTATGACCAGCACACTGCGGTTGATAATGTGACGATGAAGATTCCACGCGGAAAGATCTACGGTCTTCTTGGGCCAAATGGAGCGGGAAAAACCTCGACCATTCGTATGATCACCACCATCACGCGTCCCGACAGCGGAGTGATTTTATTTGATGGTGAAGAACTTCGTGAGTCCCACACTGCCCGCACGGGTTATATGCCAGAGGAACGCGGTCTTTACAAAAAGACTAAGGTAAAGGAGCAAATCGACTACCTCTTGATGCTCAAAGGAATGAGTACCAAGGAAGCGCGTATCGCACGTGATACATGGCTGGATCGATTGGGTCTTTCTGATTGGACCAACAAAAAGACGACCGATCTCTCGAAGGGTATGCAGCAAAAAGTGCAGTTTATCACAACGGTCGCACACGAGCCTGACTTACTCATTCTTGACGAGCCCTTCTCAGGGCTTGACCCGGTCAATGCTCAGTTGATCGAAGATATTATCGTAGAGTTGAATGGAAATGGTACGACCATCCTCTTTTCTACGCACCGCATGGAGCAGGTAGAAGAGCTTTGTGATCACATTGCCTTATTTAATAGAGGAAATCTCGTCCTGGAAAACGATATTACCGCTGTGCGTAAGCAGTTTCAGCGAAGTGAGTATCGCGTTGATTTTCAGGGTGATCCGACTTTTGTAAATCAGCTCAATATTCCTGGTTTGGAAGTTAAGAGTAGTGGAGATCGCAGCATGATGCTGCGTATTCCTGATGGTAGCGACCCTAAGGCATTTATGCACGCGATCATCGACGCGCCTGTCGAAGTACTTAAGCTAGAGCTACACCTGCCTCGCTTGCAGGAAATCTTTATCGAGCTTGTAGGAAAAGATGCAACTGTAGCGGCTCAGGTTAACTAAATTTCTATTCATCATTTGTCATTCACCTTTTTCTAAAGATGGTATTCATGACAAATGATTAATGACACATTACAACAATGAACAAAGTTCTAACCATATTTCGTCGAGAGTACTTCAATATCGTAAAGAAGAAGTCATTCTTGCTGGCTACCTTTTTGGTGCCATTGGCCATTATCGGATTTGGTGCGCTGGAAGTAGCCTTCCTCACCATGGTAGAAAAAGGCGAGTATACCGTGCTTATTCCTAAGGAAAAAGCCTCCATTTTTTCAGAAGCTGATTACACGTTTACCAACTCAACGGACCTTAAATTTGAAATCGTAAACGAATCGATAGAAAATCTGGAAGCGCGAGTCGGAAAAAATAAAAATGAGATTTTTATTAATCCCCCCCAGCTATCTCAGATCGACAAGTACGCTGAAGGTAAGGTGATGATCACCAGTAGTAAAACAGTAGGGGAGCCGGTTAAAAAAGATATTAAGAAGCAAATTGAAAAACGCATTCGAGCCTATCGCATCAAGAAAGAAGGACTTACCCAGGAGCAACTGGACAAGGTCGATTTCAAAGTGTCTGTAGGTATTGAAAAAGTAGATGCCGGTGGAGAATCGAAAAAAGGTATACAGCTTTTGTCAAAAGGAGTTGGAGGTGGAGTCGGCTTCCTGATGTATATGCTGCTCGCGATTTACGGCAGTATTTTGATGCAAGGCGTTATTGAGGAAAAGTCAAATCGTATTGTGGAGGTGATCGTCTCATCAGTAAAACCTTTTCAATTATTGATGGGGAAAGTGACAGCCCTAACGGCTGTAGCCCTTACCCAGATGATTATTTGGGGAGTACTGATTACAGTTGGAATTCTTATTGCATTGCCATTCCTCAAAGGACAAAGTCCTGACCCTCAGAGTATTGAAGATGCGCAAGCGCAGCTGGAAGCTGTTGGAGCAGGTGGTTTTGTAGAACAGCTAGTCGATGAAGTCAGCCGATTCAACTGGTCGATTTTACTGATCGTTCCATTCTTCTTTATCGGTGGATTTTTGATTTATGGCTCACTCTATGCTGCGGTAGGTTCTACCGTTGATAATGTACAGGATGCGCAGCAGTTTGTATTCCCGATCACGATGCCGTTGATTCTTGGAATCTTGTCTGTGGTAAATATTACGCAGAATCCGGAAAGCTCCCTTGCTGTCTGGACTTCGCATATTCCGTTCACTTCGCCGCTGGCGATGCCCGCGCGAATGGCTGCAACCTCAGTCCCTTGGTGGGAAGTGGTCTTGTCCTTAGCCTTTTTGGCCTTGGGCTTTATGGCCTGTATCTGGGTAGCAGGAAAAATTTACCGCACAGGTATCCTTATGTATGGAAAGAAGCCTAGCTTCAAAGAGATCTTCCGCTGGATAAAGGGCTAGTGCCGCAGAAACTAATTCTGAAATCACTAATCATCATTCTGTAATCTCATTTCCATTCTTTCTTTAGTGTATAAAAAGACGGTTTCGTAAGATGGATTAGTAATTGGAGAATGATGACTGGAGATTTAAGTTTCTCGTACAAACCTTAATATTAGCATACAATAAAAAAATGGCCTCTGCATATCACTATGCAGAGGCCATTTTTCATTGAATGCAACTACAGTTACACTCGGTTTAAAAAAATGAGGCGTATTTTGAACTCGATAAACAAAAAAGACTATGCTTAATTTTCTCAAAAATATATTCAATCCTGAACGTCCTGACCTTGGCGAAATGCTGGAAGCAGGTGCTGTAATTATTGATGTACGTACTCCGGGCGAGTTCAAAGGAGGCCACCCCAAAGGTGCTATCAATATTCCCGTCAATCAGATCGGAAGTAAGATCAACAAGATCAAAGGTTACAACAAGCCGGTTATCACATGTTGCGCATCAGGCGGACGCAGTGGTGCTGCTGCCAGCAAACTAAAAGCAGCCGGTATCGAAGCAGTGAATGGAGGCCCTTGGCAGCAGGTTGCTTCTTTTCAATAATCATTAAAAATTCCAGCGGCGCCTAATTGGGTCGTATATACTGATACCGAACTTCAGTTGCCCCTGGAGAGCATTATTGACATTGGTGTAGGAGGTAACGTAATAGGCTGCTAGTTTGAAACGAGTTCTTCGAATTCGTAATGGCACGCCTATTCCGGCAAAAAGCTCAGCATGAAGGAAGTTGTTATCCTCAAGTGCAAGCAAACCGCCGCCTGCCTGAGTTTGTAAAGGCAGTTTTTTTAGGAAGGGGATTTTGTTAATCAAAAGCCCTCTAAAATCATGGAGATAGTGCCCTTCAAACCAGGCTTTCTGGGTGCTGATGGTCGGTCCGAGAAGTTGCATCACATCCAAGGGTGCTGCAAAGAAATAAGGATCGGTACCACGAATAAATTTAAGATCGGTGAAACGAACATTTTTGGTTTGGAGGAAGCGTCCCGCGCGCACGCGCCAGCGAGAAGTTCCCAAGGTGCCGAGCGTAAACTCCTGGTCGATAAGGAAGGTGATCTTATCATAATTCAACTCGCTTCCTGCGATTCCAGGAATCGCTTTTTGGTACCGAAACCCAAATGTAGGCCACTTACTTCCCAGGTTGATTTTGCGATAAGGCTCCATCTGGAATTTGTTTCCAGGTGTAAATGTCACCGTCAGCCTTAAAATAAACTCTCGATAAGGATCAAAAGAGACAGGGCGATTATTGTCACCAAAAAGGCTGTCGGACCAAGCAGCACGCTGCAGGTCATCGATCGGAATACGGTCTGCAAAGTCTACATTGGCAGCTATTCTGAGACCATTTGCAATGTCACGAGCATATCCTGCACCAACATTTATTCTTCTAACAAAATTGCCCCTACTGAGGATGTTAGCGATGGTTGCAGCCTGATTTACAATGGTATATCGATCCCCAAATCGTACCGCACCGATAGCCCTGCTGACGGGATCGTGCATGTATCTAAACTGGCCTCCTCCTTTAAGGTCATTATTATTAAAGCCATAATTCAAGTCGCCAATAACATCTAATCGGGTGAAGTTTTTGAAGGTTTTGGAAAAACTGCCACCAAGTGAATGGCGGTATCCTCCCACCCCAAAAGGTTGAAACTGTTCTACGAGCGAATTGAAATAATAACGAGTGCCGTGTACGCGACTTCGAAAGGTGACACCATTAAAGAGGAAGTCGAGAATATCGTTCTGGTTATACATGGAGTCCAATTCAGCCAGACGGCCTGGACTTATCATATATGCCTTTATACTGTCCTGCTTATATTTAAATACTTTTTCTGACGCCTGAAGAGCAAGTGGTCGATTCTGTACCCAAAAGGTAGAATCGCGCTCATACGCTTCCTGTTCTGTGCGTCGCAATTCATTATTGAACCTTGCTCGGGGATGTTTGACATCCAGTTCATATCGACGATAGCTTGTTTCATTTTCACCAAACAGCCATACTTTTCCATCCTTGATAGTATACTGAAAACGCTCAAGCTTGAGCGTTCTCCGGCCATCTTCCATGATCTGATAATGTTGATCAATGGAAAGTGAACGAAAGTAAATCAGCGTCGCTGGATTTACATCCATTTCCAATTTCCGAATCGCATAACTGTCCTTTTCTATCCAAATAGTTCCTGTGAAGGTTGGGCTTTCACTATTCAATGGCTCAACCTTTATTTCGTACAACACTTTGGAACCCTCATAGACGGTACTCACCAATTTATAGCGATACGTAAGTGTCCACAGCAAATCATGCAAGGGTGAAATCAACGGTCTGTCGGAGATAACCGGAGCCTGAATAAGGTTCTTGTAAAAATTGATATCGACATCCGAAACGTCTTGGTAAAAAAGGTAAGGGTCACGTGTGCTGGAGCCAAATTCACTGCCCATTCTACCAGTAATGGAGTTGGGGTTGAGACGATCCGCTGAATTATAATAGCCTTTTACAACAGTTTTGTAGCGACCAGGAGATTTATAATAAATATCCGAAACAGACTCGATCAATGTCTTTAGGGCGCGGTTATCACCTGGTTCTGGGAGATTGTCTTTTCCTAAAGAGTCAATCAGGGCTCTTAGATTCGCGCCTTGGAGCATGGTGTCCTGTTCGAGGCGCAGCTTCATATAACTCTCGCAACTATAAGAATCAAATTGCTTGATAAAGGACTTTTTTTGTGAAATAACCTTTTTGATAATATCGTAAGCCGGATCACGTTTTCCGCGCGTAATCTCGACGGTGCTCAGTTCCAGGTCGGCTCGCTGCAGGCGCACGACAAGATTTGTATCGTTCCGTAATTCAATACTGATATCACGATCTGCATAACCCAGGTATCGAAAATTCAATGTGTAGCTTCCTGGATTTAGGCGTATTCGAAATCGGCCATCAGTGTAACTCAGCACACCTTGGTTTTGTCCGTCTATGTGAACAGTAGCTCCCGCGAGCGGTTCGTCGGAAGTGTTAAGAATAATACCTGTAACGGTTTGGGCCTGCAAGCTTGTAAAGGCAAATACAAGCAGCAATAAGATTGAGTAAAGGGTGGATTGCATGTGAAAGGAGACGCGGGTTTGGGAAAAAGCGTTGCATGTTACTTTTTAAGCAAGCCACTCAAACGCGAATACACCCTAAACCAGAGGGCATTTTTGATAATTTTTTTTCCTGCAAAATATCCTGGTTTGTAGATGTGCTCAACCCGATTGCCCTCAACTCGCTTTACAGATTCCCACTGGTCAGGATTTTTGCTTCCTATAGCAAACATGTAAATGGAGGCCTTGCTCTCATCATTAAAATTAAGATAGAGCGTTTTAAGACCATTTTTTTCAAAAAGCTTGTCTAAAACAAGCGGCGTAAATCGCCAATAATCGCCGTAGTCGGCATGTTGTTCCTGCAAGAAAGGCACAACGACGATAACAACATCTTTTGAAAGCTTGCATAGATTTTCAAAAGCAGTACCTACTTCAAAAACATGTTCCAATACCGTGTGATTAAACACGACATCAAACTTTTCTTCCATCGCAGGGTCGAGCGTTTGCTCCAGGTCTAAAAAGAATTCATTTTCCTGGTCTCCCTGAAAACCACGAGCATCGCTTTTGTAATTCGAAATGGAATACGAAGATGCTTGGTTAAAGTAATCCTTGTAGGTGCTTCCTTCCTTATCGGTATCAGTCCAACCTGAAATATTGGCGATGTCACCCTTGAACAAGGAGGCTACCTTTTCCAGTTCTCTGTTGGACCAAACGCGCGCTGCTCTGAATTTTCGATCTACCATAGGAGCGCAAATTGCAAAATTCTATTACAATTTCAGCTTTCCGATTTTCATTAATGGGCCGGGACAAAACTGCTTATGGCAAACTTCACATTGGCCTACCATGCGGGTGTACACTGCGACCCGCTCAACAGAGTCTTCCGCAGCGAGGAGATCATTCACTGATAGGAGGTACGAATCGGCCATCGCCTTAAACACCGGCGAAGCTGCCTTATCGGGCTCCGTCGCTTGCGCGCTATGAATCCGCGCCAAAGTCTCAGCGTCTAGTTTTACATGATCACCCCGAAGGACCGCCTGACGCGCCTTCCAGCTATCGGTAAACATATCGCGCATCAAGACCGCAAGCTCGCTGTCGCCATTCGGATTGGTAGAAACAACAGCCTTTTCGGTAGTCGTAGTTTCTTCCTGGCTTCCGCAGGCCATGAGTGCGAGACTACAGCATATGATAATGATGATTCGGAGCATGGTGTAAAGTACGTGATTTGA
>JBGCFB010000192.1:0-10601 GCA_045106685.1 Bacteroidia bacterium
TATTTTATGTTAAGTTCGAGGTTTCAGGCTCTAGGCTTGATGTATAAAGACACCTCTAGCTTTTGGCCCTTGGCTAGATAGCGAGTAACTTCTTCAACCTAGAACTTTAAGCCTAAAGCCTCGATCCTTTATTTTATGTTAAGTTCGAGGTTTCAGGCTCTAGGCTCGATGTATAAAGACACCTCTAGCTTTTGGCCATTGGCTCGATAGCGAGTAACCTCTTCAACCTGGAACTTTAAGCCTAAAGCCTCGATCCTCTATTTTATGTTAAGTTCGAGGTTTCAGGCTCTAGGCTTGATGTATAAAGACACCTCAGACACATTTTCTTATTGAAATACACATCCAATATCATTAACTCTACAATAGCCAGATATGATTGATCTCCGCTCCGACACCCTAACCAAGCCAACTCCGGCTATGCGAGACGCTATGTTTTCTGCGGAAGTGGGGGATGATGTTTTTGGTGAAGATCCTACGATAAATGCGCTTGAGCATGAAGTCGCAGAAATGATGGGCATGGAAGATGCATTATTCTGTGCTTCGGGTACGATGTGTAATCAGATTGCGATAATTGCTCATACCCGACCTGGTGATCATCTTATTTGCTACGAAAATGCTCATGTCTATTTATATGAAGGCGGTGGAGTAGCAACAAACGCAGGCGTTACTGTCCGTACCATCGCGAGTGATCTCGGTATTTTACAAGCTGCCGATATCGAAAAACATATTAACGCCGACGATCCCCATTTTCCCAAAACAAGTCTGGTCTGTATTGAAAATACCGTGAATAAGGGTGGTGGTGCCTGTTGGTCGCTTGAGGAAATAGAAGCTGTGAGTAAACTGTGTCATGATCGTGGGCTGAAGCTCCATATGGATGGCGCCCGTTTTATGAATGCAGTCGTGGCTCGTGGCTATCGACCTGATGAGGTTGGACCTTCATTAGACAGTATTTCGATTTGCTTGTCAAAAGGGCTTGGCGCTCCGGTGGGTTCAGTATTGGCAGGAACAAAGGAATTTATTTATCACGCACGTCGTATTCGAAAGCGCCTCGGAGGCGGCATGCGCCAGGCAGGCTTTCTTGCTGCAGCCGGCCGTTATGCGCTCAAGCATCATGTAGGTCGACTCAGCGAAGACCACGCCGGAGCAAAGCGAATAGGAGAAGCGCTTGAAGCTGCATCCTGGGTTCGTGATGTGATGCCTATCGAGACCAATATCGTTATTTTCCGTCCTAAAGCTAAAGTGGCAGAAGTTCTCACTCAAATGGAAACTAAAGGTATCCTCGGTGTACCATTTGGGTCGGATGCTATCAGATTTGTAGTACACCTTGATATAACATCCGAGAATATTTCGGAGATATGCGAAAAAATACCTAAATTTACATAAATAGAAATTATACTACCTGTAATACCTTGAGCTCTTGTACTACTTAATCGTTAAACTAATATGTTAATGTATGTCATTATTCCAGCGTGCAATGCTGCTCGACGATAGTAAATTGTCCAATCTTGTAACAGCAAAAATGCTAGAGCAAGATGAAGTGGCTGATTCTATTAAAACTTTTACCGACGCAAAAGAAGCTCTTGAGCACCTTTTGAAAGCTGAATCACCTGAATCTGGGATCATGCTGGTCGATATCCATATGCCAGGAATGGATGGGTTTGAGTTTTTAGATGAAGTTCTAAAAGTTCAAACATTTAATCGTTTACCATGGACGATATTTATGTTGTCATCATCAATAAGTCCTGAGGACAAGAAGCGCGCCGAAGCGCATCCGCTTGTAGATGACTATATTATGAAGCCGCTAAAAACAGCACTTTTGCACCGTTTTAGCAAGACGGCCTAGGCTAGTTCAGCTCTAAAATCTCAAAATTGTGATTGGTGTAGATGCAAATATCTGCAGCTACTTTAAGTGACTCTTCGACCATTTCGCGTGCAGTAAGGTGTGGCGCATGGCGCTTTAGCGCAATAGCAGCAGACTTCGCATACATGGAGCCCGACCCAATAGTTAGAATCTGATCCTCCGGTGCAATCACATCACCAGTTCCCGAAACCATCAGGGCCTCGTCTTTATCCATGACGATAAGCATGGCTTCCAATTTTCGCAGATAGCGATCAGTTCGCCAGTCTTTGGCTAATTCAATAGCAGCTCGGCGCAAATTATTACGATGCATATTGAGCTTGTCTTCGAATCGCTCAAGCAGCGTAAAAGCATCAGAAGTAGAACCGGCAAATCCTGCAAGTACCGTATCGCCTACTTTCCGCACTTTCTTTACATTACCTTTTACAATGGTATTTCCCATTGTAGCCTGCCCGTCGGCACCAAGTACTACTTGTCCATTATGTATGATTCCCACAACGGTAGTTGCGTGGATGGTAGGGTTACTCATGTTTAAATTGGCTTTTGGCTTCTAGCTACTGGCCATTGGCTTTTAACAGGGCTAATGATGTGATTCTTTTTGCAAAAGAATTCAAATCAGACCAAAAGCAAATCGCCAACTGCTAATAGCAAATAGTTACTAATTAAGAAGGTCTGTTTCTCAGCGTATGATAATTATTCGCTGGATCGAAGTCGTATACCTCTTCTCCATAATTCGGGTTACGCTTTTTGGCAAGAAAGTCAAGACGAGGCTGAACTTCGGCCTTATCTTTTATAAGCTTATCCTTGCCAAACTTAGCATCATCACGATCAACGAAATTGTAATCATACTCCGTACTCATCACGATCGCTTCTTCTGGACACACTTCTTCACAAAACCCGCAGTAGATGCAGCGGAGCATATCGATTTCAAATTTTACAGGGTAGCGCTCCTTTTTATCCTCTGTTTCATCGGCTTGCATAGAGATAGCCAAAGGAGGGCATGCACGCGCACAAAGGCCACATGCTACACAACGCTCAGTGCCATTTTCTGCTACGAGTACAGGGCGTCCGCGAAACTCAGCTCCAAGTTCAATTTTCTCCTCAGGATAGCTTACAGTAACGGTTGGGCGAAAAAAATGGCGCAACGAAAATGCCATTCCCTTCAGAAGCTCAGGAATGTAGAATTTTCCACCACCGGTAAGTCGACGTTCGTTCTTGTCGCCGCGGGTGACACCTTGTTTGCCGCTCATAATTATATCGTTATAAAAGTGTGAAGGCCAAAGATACAGGCTTTCGCATATGAACCCAAGCCAATCACGAATGTTTTATTTTAAAATACGGATATACAGGTTTTCGTTCTTCTCTGTGAAAAATCTGTAAATTGGGCATCCTAATGGTAGTTCAAAAGATAGTTTAACGTTGAAGGTTCAAAGTTTAAAGCCTTTAAAAAACGATATTAGCATTTTGTAAGAAAGTGCTAGGATCAAAAAAACGCCCAATACCATGTTACATAAGCTCACAGAAGTATTAGCTCAAGAAAAGCGGCACCAACGTACTAGCCTTATCATTACGGCGGTTATCGTATTGTTATTTATCGTTCTTGGGCTTCTTTGGTCAGGAAATTTTTCATTGTTGCCACCTCCAGGCGAAGAAGCCTATGAGGTAGTCGGAGCGGTGGATTTTGGTGATGGAAAAATGGGTAGCCGCGATGTGAATACGAAGCAAGAAGCTGTGCCTGATCCTACACCGGATCCAGCGCCAGCAAAACCTGCTCCTTCTACACAGCCAGAACCTACCCCACAACCCACGCCGCCAAAGCCTGCGGCTGATCCGGTCGTAACCCAAACCGACCCGACTCCGGTCACTACGCCAAAGCCTGATCCCAAGCCGAAGCCAAAACCTACGACCACTACGCCAAAGCCAACGCAAACAAAACCCAATACCAAGCCGGATGATGGTAAAGCTTCGCAAGAAGTAAAGACTGATCCTAAACCAAATACAACTCCCAAGCCTGGTGGGTCAAATCAAGGAGACGCAAATACAGGAACCGGCAATGCCGGAACACCTGCGGCCGAAATCAATCCAAACTTTCAGTTTAGCTTCAACCCTGGTGGAGGAGGCGGAGGCGGTGCACGCCGACCTATCGCACTTGGAAATCCTGTGTATAATACTCAGCAGGAAGCAAAGCTCAAGTTTGAGTTTGTGATTGCTCCTAATGGACGAGTCGCCACGGTAAAGTTGGTAGGCTTGACAAATAAGCTGGACCTGAAACGCGCAGGAATTAATGCGATTCGCAAATGGCGCTTTGACCCTATTCCATCAAACCAACCTCAAAACAATCAGACAGCACAGGTGGAAATTACCTTTAAGCTGAAATAAGAACTTTCCGTTTTTTTGAATAACATTGCGCGACAAGCGTTTTTTCCCTTAAATCGAACACACGTAGAATCTATATATGAACTTTCTCCTTCAACTGCCCGACACAGCTGCTCCGGCTGCCTTGCAAAACGACAATTTCTTCAGCTACCTAGCGCAGGGTGGATGGCCGATGATTCCACTCGGCATTCTGCTTGTAGCGGCTATTTATCTTTTCGTGGAGCGCTACCTCACGATTCGCAAAGCGAATACAGATTCTGAAGACTTTATGAAACAGCTTCGTGTCTTTGTTCTCAAAGGAAAACTGGATGACGCCAAGCGTCTCTGCGAATCACGAAACGATCCTTTTTCACGCATGATCTACAAAGGAGTGAGTCGCCTCGGTTCGGCTTCTTTGAAAGACATCGAAGGTTCTATCGAAAATGTAGGTAAGCTTGAGGTTATCCGCCTGGAGCGTCGCCTTCCTCTACTAGCCACCATTGCTGGTGCTGCTCCGATGATCGGATTTATGGGAACTGCACTTGGTATGATCGAAATTTTCGCTCAGCTCACTCAAGCATCTGGTACTGCTGATCCTAAAGACCTTGCAGGCGGTATGTCTGTGGCCTTGATTACGACTGTAGCCGGTTTGGTTGTAGGTATTCTTGCCTATCTGGGATATAATATCTTGATCGCTTTGGTGAATAAAGTGGTATTTAAACTCGAACTCACAGCAACTGACTTCCTGGATTTGCTCCAAGAGCCTGCTTAAATTAATTTGATGATTAGCTGATTCAATAATTAGCTAATCATCTCATTATCAAATCAGCTAATTAGATTATGGATATTAAAGGAAGAATGAAACCCAATGTAGAATTCAGTACAGCTCCGATTGCTGATATTGTTTTCCTGCTGTTGATATACTTTATCCTGACTTCGAGTTTTGTGGTAACGAGTTCGCTGGAAGTAGAGCTGCCTGACGGCACTGCGGCCAGCCCGCAGAATGCTCCTAACACGATTACTGTTACGACAGACTTGCAGTATGCCTGGAACGAAAATGAGATTACACGGGAAGAACTTCCTGCGCTGATTTCAGAAACGCTCGCATCTGCAAAGGAAATCACGGATGAAAAGAAAAAGAACCTAGCCCGCATGATCGCATGGCGCGGCGACAAGGCTCTGCCAGTTGAAGAACTGGCGTATTCGATGGCGCTCATCAAAGAAGGTGGCGGCGTGATCGTGATTTTGACTAAAAAATAATTGTTGGCTTTTGGCGCTTTGCTGTTGGCGATTAGCTTTTTGTCAAGATAAAAAAACGGCTCTTCCATAATTGGAGGAGCCGTTTCTCTTTTCATAAATCATCAGGCGAATATTCGCCCTAAAGCCAATCGCCAGGAGCTAGTAGCCAGCAGCCTAAGCAGTTAAGCTTTTTAGACCTCAAGCAACAAACGCTCAGGATCTTCCAGGCGCTCCTTAATGCGAACGAGGAAGCTCACAGCTTCTTTTCCATCGACGATGCGGTGATCATACGAAAGCGCCAGATACATGATCGGACGAATCTTTACTTCGCCGTTTACGGCTACGGGACGCTGCACAATATTGTGCATACCCAGAATCGCAGACTGAGGAGCATTGATGATCGGAGTCGAAAGCATCGATCCAAATACACCACCGTTGGTGATGGAGAATGTGCCGCCTTGCATATCTTCAAGGCTAACCTTGTTTTCGCGCGCTTTGAGTGCATAGTGCAATACCGACTGTTCGATCTGGTGCAGGCTCATCGCATGAGCATTACGAATATTAGGAACGACAAGTCCCTTAGGCGTACTCACCGCGATGCCTACATCGACATAGTTGTATGTGACGATTTTGCCATCTTCGATTTTACCATTCACGCGCGGGAATTCCGTGAGCGCCATGGTAGCAGCTTTGGTAAAGAAAGACATAAAGCCAAGTCCCACGCCGTGCGTTTCCTTGAACTTCTCTTTCCACTTTTTGCGGATCTCCATGACTTCATGCAGGTCAACCTCATTGAAGGTTGTAAGCATGGCTGTATCGTTCTTCGCAGAAACCAATCGCTTAGCGATCGCTTTGCGGAGTGAACTCATTTTCTCATGATACTCGGTACGCTCTTCGCCAACACTAAGCGTAGGAAGCGAAGGGATAGGACGCTTGTCCTTTTTAGGCTCAGCAGGAGCCTCTTTCTTGGGAGCAGGAGCGGCAACCGTTTTCGCTGAACCAGCTTTGACGACATCGCTTTTCGTGACTCTTCCGCCACGGCCGGTGCCTTCAACATCGGAAACACCTTTTTCCTTCATCATCTTCTCAGCAGAAGGAGAAGCAACGCCTGCAGCGTAATTTTTTCCATTGTCAGCCGCTGGAGCAGCTGCCTGTTCAGCCTCTGCCGGTTTTTCGTCGGCCTTGGCCGGAGCGGCGCCAGCACCTTCAGTATCGATCTTGGCAATCACCTGACCTACCTCAACGGTGTCACCTTCTTCTGCCAAGATCTGGACTACGCCAGCCTGCTCGGCATTGACAGTAAGCGTTGCCTTGTCAGAATTGATTTCTGCAAGTTCTGCGTCCATCTCCACGGTGTCACCGTTACTGACTAGCCAGCTTTCGATTTCCACTTCGGTTATCGACTCACCGGGGCTGGGAACTTTGATTTCTATAATCATCGGATTGTTAATTATTCGAGTTTCAGACTTCCAAATTACACAGCCTCTTTAACACCTTCAACTTAATTATGCGGAAAAAGAATCTATCGGCTTATTTTTGTGTCCCAAACATGCCCCAAAGCCCCTAGTATCAAGTCATGCGCACATTCTTTTTCTGTTTTCTACTGATTTTTACAAACTTCCTTGCTGCCCAATCCATTTTACCTGACGATATATCAAAGGCAAAAGATGAACGGAATCTTCGGCTGGATAAGTTGGATCGGCTCTCATTGTCAGAACAGCTAGCACTGGGATCATGGGAGTTCGCGTTTTTGGAAAAATCGGTAACGGAGATGACCACTCCGGAGCGACTTGCCGCTGTAGAGTATTACATGCTACAAAACGATTTTTCTAAAGCTAAAGAAGTATTAGAAGGCTTGTCTACATTAGAACCCGAAGTCGTCTTACTACAAGCCCGACTCCTAATAGAGTCCTGGGAATTAGACGATGCAGAGGCTGCCTTAAAGTCGATCGAACATCGCCTTCCTGAAGCTCGATTCTGGCTGGGGCGTTTGCAACTGCTGCGCAAGCAGTATAGCGCTGCGCTGCCATATGCTCGTGATCTACGGATGCGCGATCACGAGCCCGCGTTAGGATATTTACTTCAGGCCGAAGCGCAGCTTTGGTTGCGGAATCTTCCAGAAGCTGAAGAGGCCTTGAAGCGCTCGCTTGAGCTTAACCCCTTCTCTGCCGATGCGCGGTTTTGGTACGGATATGTCATCTGGCGCAAAGGGGACGCAACCCGCCTTGATGATATGGCCGCCCAGTGGGAATTTGCTCTTACGCTAAATCCGCTCCACTACCTCACCCACTGGCACTGGGGCAATGGGCATACTCATCTTACATTTGAAGATTATCAGGATGAAGCCGAAGAGGAAATTTTAGATAAACTTCTTCCTGCCGAAAAAGCGTTCTCTCAGGGTAACTTCAACTATGCATTCGCTATTCTGGATCGGGTTTCACGTCATCATCCGACTTCGGTGATCACGGATATGCATCGTGCTTCATATTGGTACATGGCATTTGATGAAGCAGATCACCTGGATTCAGCGGAGGTTGTTTTTCAGCGTATTTTAGAAAAAAAGCCTCATTATGGGCCTGCGCATAATGGCCTCGCCGCTGTTATCAAAGCCAAGCGTTTTCCATTTTTAGCTGAATACACGTCATTGCAAAAAGGTCTGTCCAAACTTCCTGATGATAATGCACTGCGCGCACAATTCTTCAGCATATTTCCTGATATGAGTGTCTACCCTGGCGATCAGGTGCAGCGCATGATTCTGGAGCAACTTCATGCTGGTAAGGCTTATTTTCCACTTCTAGAAAAACAGGGACGACGTTTTGTGATTCCTCCTTTGCACAAAGACCTCGCGGTTGCGATGAATAATACCTGGTTCCGCCGTGGAGTAACATTTGATAATCGTCAGTGGATGGATATTCGCGGAGTAGGTTCGGGTGCTACCGGAATTGAATATGTCCTGCGAGGTGCCCACCTGGAACGCAATGTGACGCTTCACGAATATGTGCACCTGTTTCATATGACGTGCTTTAGTGATCAGGAAAAAAGGCGCTTGCGCCAGCTCTATGCACATGCAATGAAGGAAAGTCACACGCTAGACTATTATTCTGCCAACAACGAGCACGAATATCTGGCGCAGACATACACCGCTTATTTTGCCCAAACCAAAGTCCATCCTCTCAATCACAAGTCAGTCAACACGCGCAATGATCTGGAAACAAAAGACCACGATTTGTTTGTCTGGATCGATTCACTTGTCCAACGTCAGGAGGCATTTATGGGCGGAGACCAAACTGCTTTTAATGAAAACTGGGCAGCAGTATATGTGAGTTTAGCAGGAAAAAATGTACAGCAAGGAAGTAATAGGCAAGCATCCGCCTTACTCGATACAGCGATGCGCTGGAGTTCTGATTATTTGCCTGCACATGCTTTAAAAGTTGATATTTTAATAAAAGAAGATGAGTTAGAAAAAGCGGCAAAAAGCCTTTCGGCTCTGGCTGATCGCCTTGGTGCACATCCGATATTGTTACGGTCAGCGGCGTCGGTGAGTCATGCCGGAGGCAACGTGGAGCAGATGGGTACATTCAATCTTGATTCAGAAATACATGGCGAGATTTTTTGGTTGAAAAAAGCATATCAGTTGGAAGATGATTTTGCTGAAAAAGCCCAACTTCAAAAATCGCTTCGCGAAGCATTGTATGAAGACCTAAAATGGCAGGAAGCGATTTCACTTTCTCAAGGATATGCTGATTCGCTGGATGCGTTTTCTACCTACTTGCGTGATCGCAAGCGCGAGGCGCAGATTTTTGCGCTGGAAGTAAAGTCAGAGATGGGAGACAGTAGCGGTTTGGTTCGGCTTGCAAAATTTTTGGAACAAAGGCCGCAAGATGAGGCACTGCGAATTTCATACGCCAAGGCCCTGGCAGCTGCCGGGCATTATGAGCAAGCGATTGAAATATTGAAAAAGGGGATGACGCTTGTTGAAGCTTCGGGAGGATATTCGAATGGTTTTGTGAAATATATTGCGCTGTACACTGCGCAGGCCGGAGATATAGAGCAAGCTCGTCGCCTTAGTGAAAGGATGGGTGAAAAGAGCGAGTCGCTATTTGTCCGCTTGAATCTGTTATTGAATGAGCCTGCTCAGGCCGAAGCGATTTGGAAGCGGCTTCCAGAGGTGTCTGCTTTGAATAAGCTGAATAAAGCCTGGCTCAAGGTCGATCTCCTCGAATTGAAAGGCAAGCGCAAAGAGGCGCGTAAAGCGCGTAAGCAGGCGGAGAAATTGGGGGCGAGAAGAGTTTAGGATGCTTTTGTGCTTGGCCTTGAAAGGCCAAGCAATAATGAAATAAATAAGTGCTAAAGCCACAAGAAACTATTTAGACAGATTTATCAATTAAGTATAGAAGCTGAAAAGAATGCCACGATCAACATTCACGAAGCTTTAGCGCCTAATAACTACCACTATTGCCAGGGGAGGGAACTCATTTATGGCCTGGATCAGAGAAGCCTACTGCAAGAGTTTTCTACTCAAAAGCCCCGTAAGTAAAGCCGACAAGCCATATACAGCGGCAGCAATGAGAGTCACCAGCCACCAAGGCAGGCTCGTTTTTCCCAATATCCAAAAACACACTGTCGCCAAGGCCACTCCCAGGAGCAACAAAGCCATCCGGTCATATGGGACGCGAATGTCCGTTTTAGTTTGAGTGCGCCACACGTAGAGCAGGCAGATAAGCCCAAAGCTGGCAATCGTACTCCATGCCGCGGCGATGGGTCCGTAAGCCGGAATAAACACCAGGTTCAAAACGATATTCAGACCAACGCCAGCAAGCACTGCCCTATTGACAAATCGCTCATGATTACTCACACTCAGAAACGTGCCGTAGATCACCCACATGCTATGGATAAAGGAGGCGGCAAATAGCAGTTTCAAAATAGCTGCGGTGGTGGCGATTTCTTCAGGGCTAAATTTGGTATAAATGAACAGCAATTTTTCTCCGTAAAAAAAAGCGAAAATGGCCACAAACAGCATCGGCCAGGCAACGATCACCTGACCGAAGCGCATGACTTTTCCTTGCTCTGCTGGAGATTTGATATGAAAGGCAAAACGCGCCATAATAATCGCCTGGGTCGTCCAGAGGTACATGTTGAACATATCCAT
>JBGCFB010000193.1:0-11168 GCA_045106685.1 Bacteroidia bacterium
AACCAGCATTTTATCAACACCCGAAATCGCTTTCCGCATCTACCCGAATCCTAGCACTGATGGAGTATTCCATATCAACATGGAGCAATCCGCTGAAGGCGAGATCGCCGTCTATGACATGATGGGCAAAAGAGTCCTAACGCAAAAGGTCCAAGCTGGCGAGCGTCGCTATTCGATCAACCTGAACCGCCAAACGCCAGGCATGTACACGGTTGTGTATACATCGGGTGAGGCGAAGCTTGTAAAGCGCGTGGTGAAGGGGATGTAAGGTGTCAGCTGAAAGCCCTTCCAACAAAAACATGCGAAGCGCGTATAGTCCGCGCGCCCGCGCACAAGTCGTCTGACCACTAAAGTCGTCAGACGACTATTATTATTAAAGACTAACATTCCTCAAGACCCTTCAGAAATCAACTTCCGATCTTCTCCGTAATTCTTAATTACGACCGCCCCTTCGCTATTATAGCTATACTTTTTGATTGCAATGTTCTTGTCAAAAGCTCTGGTGCGTCCGCCTCGATCATAGCCCGAAATAGCGACAAGGCGCTGTTGTTGATCATACTCAAATCGCGCCATTTCAGCTCCGGAAGTATTTGTCCCGAACAGCACAAAGACAGGATTTTCATAACGGTTGAACACGGTATCATTGCCTCCTGAAGTATGATAGCTAGGGTCTGCCATCATCTTTTTCATTTCATCCATCACGGCCATCTCTTTATCCGTAGCCCGGATGGTATCGTTGACAAATTTCCCATCTTGTTCATAGGAAAAGATAAAGCCGTTTTTGCGCTTTTCGCCGGGAGGCTCTGCTGTACAGGAAAGGATAAAAAGGGGGAGCAAAAACAGTAGTGTGTTTCTCATGTGGTTGTTGTTTTTAATAAATTTCAGAAACGAGCAAGATCATTTAATTCCTCAATACCGTACCGACTTTCCAACCCATAGATCACCGTTTTTGGTAGTGACTTTTTGTAATAGCTTTTGTTCAAAAAGTGTCTCTAATGCCTGTTCTGCCTGACTTCTTTCCATTTCCATCAGCGTGGCGTACTCATTTGTAGTGAGCGTAGAGTAATGATCAAACAGGGCTTTGGGTGTTTTTTCGTAAGCCTTTTTGGGCGTTTGGGGAGCGAGTGTTTGTATGTTTTTTTCAAAGTTGTCATAATGCCGCACTCCGTATAAAGTTACACGCTGATTATCGGCATTGGCGAAAAAAAGTGTCGGAAAGCCGCGCACTCCCAACTGGCGGGCGAGGTTCAGGTCCTCCTGAAATAGTTCCTTTGCTTTTCCTTCATAATCTGCTTTCATCCTGGCAGTGTTCAGACCGACTTCGGCGGCAGCATTTCCCAGGTGTTCCCACTTGCTGATATTCTTCTTTTCTAAAAAGACCATTTCGCGAATCCTCCTCATAAACCTGACCGCCTTTTTGTGGCTTTGCATCTGTGCTGCCTTAAAAGCAATCGACGGTGGATACGAAGAATCCAGTGGGTCTTCCAGCCAGACATCGCCATCGATCGGCATATCATAATGGCCGCTCACTTCGTCCCAGTGATGCGCCACATCGGAAGGCTTGCTGATGCCTCCACTATTATATGACCAATCTGGCAGCAGACCGCCCATGCGATATTCGACATCGATATGGTCGCCGTATTCCAGCTTCATTTTGCGGAGCTGCGGCTCGATTCCCCAGCACGACGAACAAATAGGATCAGTAAAATAGAGAATGCGAACGGGTTTATCACTCGCCTCGATATTGACCGTTTCGCCAGAGGCAGTACTCGTGTCCGGCAATGCACAAATGCCAGATTCCGGGTCGCATAGCAAAGGATTGTCGACTTTGAAGGTATTTTTCATATTGGTATTGAGCTTGCTTTGGCAGGCCATGCTGCTGAGGAGGAGCGATAGGATGCAAAGCCAGGTTGATGTGTTCATGATCTTAGTTGTGTGTAAAAAGTTCCACCCATATTTCAATCAAAAAAAGAACCTCCAACCACCTCTCTAAGATACTTCAGCTTGCTCGTGGTATCAGCCAGAACGAGGCTGTCGAGTTTCCTTTTTTCAGCCTTCGTGAGCCAGGTTCTTGTTTTATAGAGGGAATATGGAGATAAAGACGGATACTCCTCTTTTAGCGCTTTTTCTATGAAAAAATCACCGACACGAGATTCGTAAAGGAGGCAGCCACCTGAACCTCGCAATACCATAACGGTATCAGATAGATGCGCACAAACGACTGAAAACAAATCAGGTGTCTTACGTTTTGTAAGCGCCCAAAAAGCATAAGCGCGCGCTTCGGCACTTTCTGCATTTGTCATGGTCAACAGTTCTTCATTGCTAGCTTTTTTTAATAATAATTCAAAAAGGACATCACTTTCTGAACGGACAGAATGGGTGGCGCTCAGAAAATCTGAAAATGTTTCTAATTTATTGAACATTGGAATTAAATGCGCAATAGAGATCGTAGAATCGGGAAACCAAAAGTGACGAGCCACTGCTTTTTCAACATCCATAAGTTGCTGCCTCCTGAATGCCATCAACTGCCCTTTAGTACAAGTGACTGGCTTTATGTGGTGTCCAGCATCATCTAAATACTCATATATCGATATTAATGTATCACCCACGAATACGAGCCTCAGTTGGTCAAGAAAAATCTCAGGATCGTATTGATACTGTTTTTCCTCTAAGTTCCGCTGAGAACCACAGCCAAAACTAATCAATACAAACAGCCCTAGCACTCCTGCTAAACAAAGGGTTAATCTTTGATTCATCATTCTAGCACGTTGAAACAAACTCATACTTTAAAACTAATTATCGTATTGCGGAGGCTCTATTTCATCGTCGTTTGGAACCCAGCCATTTGACATTTTATCTATTAGAGTCCCCAAATACTTTTTCGTCTTTCGCTTAGTAAAATCAAGGCAGACAATTTTATCAATCTGAACTAAATCATTGATCGCACAATTCACAACATACCAAAAGCCATCACTAAAGTTTCTATGCATGGTAGTTAAAGGTGACATACTGAAATCAGCTTCCTTTCCAGTTTGGCTTTCAAACCGGACTTCCCTTATCGCAATTTCCTCATCAAAATAATCTTCTGTAAGGCTACATAACTCACCCGCACTACAGGTATATCGGACATTATTGTCCAATATGGCTTCGGTAGCCTCCCCCAGCATATCTCTATCGTCTTCATCTACAATCGTAAATACAGCCCAGTTATCAGGCGGCAAAAGTGTAGCCCATCCTGACTTTTCTCTTATTGAAAGATAATAGATTTTGCGTTCGTTTAGTTCTCCTAAAAATTCCATAACGCTATCTTAAACTTAACAAGCTTCCCTAATTATAAATCGTTCATCGCCAATCCCTCCAATAAACATTCTACTTCCCTTTCACGATCCCTTCATCTACCAAAACCTGAAAGCCATCTTCCATGGTTTCCTGAAGCGGGCGAAAGCTTATACCAAGTTCATGCTTGATTTTTGAATTGTCAGCCTTCCACTCGACATTGACATTTTTTCGGATAAAATTTCGGGTAAAGCGCTTATCAACAAAAGGGCCGACCATCATTAATAACCACTTGGGTGCAGCCCTTTTGGGCAGTGGAAATTGCTTACCGAATTTCGGTTGAAGGGCAAGCCCCATTTGAAGGAAATCGGTGTTATGCGCTGAAGCGATATAGCGGCCTTGAGCCTCAGGAGTGAATCCTGCTGCCACATGCGCCTCCGCCAAATCCCGTACATCCACCACGCCTACGCCCAACTTTGGCGCTCCGGATTTCAGCGCTCCGTCTCCAAATTGTTTGAGCACATTCATGCTCTCCGATGTATTGGATTTAGGGTTTAGAGGCGGCCCCATCACAAAGCTTGGATTGACGGTCACGAGCTTCCATTGTGACTGTTTTTCAGCGATCTCCCAGGCCTTTTTCTCTGCAAGCGTTTTAGAATAAGAATATGGCTGATATTCCAGTGAAGAAGTCGTATTCCAAACCTCTTCGGTGAACACGCCGTTCGGTGCGCTCTGGCAATCGATCGCATCGGAGTATATCGCTGCACAACTGCTGGTAACAACTACACGCTTGACCGAAGAGACCTGATTCGCACTTTCCAGCACATTGGCAGTTCCTTTTACTGCAGGGTCAATCAGTTCCTTTTGTGGGTCTTTGAAGTCTGAAATAAACGGAGAAGCTGTATGAAAGACGACCTCGCAGCCTTGCATAGCTTCGGTATAGGAGCCCTCCTGGAGAAGATCAGATTTGAAATATTTGATTGAGCCGTTCGATTGGGCCGCAGCGGCATTCAGGTGAGCGAGCTTCTTCTCATTGTCAGGATTGCGTACAGCAGCGTGCACAGTCATCCCCTGATCAAGCAAGCTTTTTACGAGCCATCCGGCTACGTAGCCTGTGGCACCAGTGACGAGAACGGGCTTGGTAGTGTCGAGTTGCATATTGAGTGATTAGTTAATTGGTTCGATTCAAAAGGTGAGGAAAATTTGCCTGACGATCAATAAATCTTAGAGAAAGCCATGTTTAAGGTACTACTTCCCGATACAAAATTTCGAAACGATATTCCCTAGCACCTCCTCAAACAGGCTTTTCTAAGAACGAAAGTCAATATTTTATTTACATCTGCCTAGAAGGGATCTCCTCTTTTTATGGTATGTTTAAAAAACACTAACTACTACCTAAAAAATGAGCATCTATTTCTGGGCTGCCTTGCTCCTTGTTGGAGCTGGCATAGTCTATTATTATGTGAGGCAGCGACAGCTCGCTGAAAAAGCCACAAAGTTGAAGGAAGCAGCGAATGTTGCTCACCGAAAGCACCACCGAGAATCAATGGAGCTTTTGGCCCCAATTTATAAACCATTGGAAAATGGTGAAGTGCCTAAGGCGGAGGATATTGACCGTATGGCACATGATCCCAAAACAAGATTCAAGCTATATCAGGCGCTCCAGGGCTATAACCAAGAACATCTTTTCCCAAGCCAGCACTACTCCTTTCAGCATCTCGCCGAAAGTCAGATCATGCAAATCGCACATCATCTCACCGGGGCAAATGATGCCCAGGATTCCGTGGAGTTTGATGGAAATGTGAGCTTCTCAAGAGAAGCGCACAACTATGAGTACTATGTTTTTCGTGTAAAAATGCTGGCTCCCAATGAGCGATGGCTACATGCGATATGTGGACCATATGAACCGCACCATAAGGCTCATACCCTTGCGCTGAATATCCAGTTTGCGGAAATGAAAGAAGGAGTGAGCTTCCAGCAGCAGTGTGAACGTTTGCACGACGCATACTACGAGGAGCCGGAAGAAGGAGTGAAAGCATTACTAAACCTCAACGCTTAATCAGTACCTATCATGAGTTTTGCAGAAAATCTAGACACAAGCTTAACCAAAATGAATGATGCCGTAGATGCTGGACAAAACGCTCTGGAAGTGTTTGAAAAAGCGTCCGATGTCATGGGGAAACTATCCCAATTTGGAGCAGTATTGGGGGTATTAAGTGTAGCAATGGATATTGCGAAAATGTTTACAGGAGAACCATCTGCTGAAGATATCATCATTGAAAAAATCGACAATCTGAATGAGCGTATAACCCTGCTAACAGAAAAAATATCTGATAAATTTGAGGAAAACCAGCTATGGAATACTCAAAAAAAGATCAAGGGATTGGTTGATCATGAAATAAGTCTATTGGAATCAGATTTTTACAAACTACCAACTCCTTCTAACAAAACTGTAGGCGAGGTTGCCGAGTTTATCAGTGCTAATAAAAAAGTGAATGACGAATACAGAAGAACGCTGCCGGCGGGTCAGTCTGGAGATGATTTGAAAGATTACTTTTGGGATACATATGACACAATAGATGATATAACGACACTTCCAGCAAGCCAAAGAGCAGTCATTAAACAAGCGAAAAATCTGGTTACACTCATTGAACCATTTAATGAGTACCAAAAAAACGTAACGAACAGGATAGACCTTTTGGTAAAGTGGATTACCCAGGACCCAACATCAGGAGATGGCAATTTATTTGATGCTATTTATCAATTTACCAATGGTAATGCGTCTGATATTCTTGAATATGGACTCAAAGTTTTCAACGCAGTATTCGAAACAGGAAAGGCTGTAAATACGATCCGCCAAATTCAGCATAAACTCGACCCCAACTTTGATTATGAAGTAACAGTACATGACGAAAAAATAGGTGATGTACCTGAGTTCAAGGCAGCATTAGAATCTATCCAACATGCAATTACAGAGGCTGTCGAAAGGTGCAAGAATGAGTTCCCATCAAATGTAAAGGCTCGAGCTAAGAAGCTCTTTAAAGAGCTGAAAATCACAAAGGACATGGAGGACTACGCTAAGCCCGCCAATGAGCTTGCGGAAAAGCTTGGCGCCAATTATAACTGGCAGCATTTCCATGTGGTCATCTATGATCCAGTAAGTGGTGGTGATGTACACAAGTATTTAAGTCCTGCGACTCCAGGATCAGGTGATTATAGAAGGACTTCCCAGGGCGCTGAGCACTGGTGGAGCGAGCCTCTTGGCTCTTCGGATCAGGAGTTCAACGTTATCATTTTTTGGAAAAAGATCGAGCAAGGATATGTAAGCCCCTTTGGAAACTCTGACTTCGCCAAGGCAGCTGATGACCTCTATCTAACCATCCTGAAAGGCCTTCGCTATGTTGCAGCTGACAGTCTCAGGGATTTGGTTGAAAACCCTTACGCTCCTGATTTTCGTGACCCCGTGAAGAAATTCAAGGAAGGAGATGCATCCGCTAGCTATACCTATTCAGCTTTGGGGCGCTCGTACCTGAACCTTATTGCATCCAATATTCGCCTGAAATTCAACGGTGCCAATTTCCCCTATTGGATACTGATGGACCCCAAAGACACTGATAACCAAGGAGGTCATAAGTTTGGCTTTGGAACGAGTAGCGTACTCAATTTCTATATCTACACCCGTAACTCAGTAGCTCGTTTTCCTAATGGCCACCCTGTATTATTCTCAGAGTCGCCTTGGAAAGAGGTTACGAAAAGAGTGGTTCCCTCTCAAGCTCCTTTAATGATCTTTTTCGATTAGGCTGCTTTAAGGAATGTGTGTGGATTTAAGAATGCACCGTTGTAACGACGCGTTTTTAACGCGTCTCTCGATATAACCTGAGACGCGTTAAAACGCGTCGCTACAAAATACTCATTTGCAATTGTGTTACTTCCCGATACAAAATTTCGAATGAGTAGAACCAGTCTCAGGCCTCCTCGTCTGCCAAAGAAAGAAGCCTATTATATAGCGAAGGCGCTAACCACATTCCAGCTTTAAGCAAAGCATTCAGCTCCGGTTTTATCGCATCACAAAGGCCTCGTTTTTTTGCCAATAGTAAAATGCCAGAAGTGCCTGTAATCGTTAAGTTAAGTGATCGGGCCTTCTTTCGGGCTTTTTGGTCATCAAGAATTAGTAGTGGGCTATCGAGTTCAAGTGCCAAAGTAAGTGATGCTGCCTCTCCTTTCCCCAAATTTTCTTTGAGGAAGGATGAAAGCACATGTTTTTCCGTAATGTTCTTTATTTCGATCCATTCAGGCAATGGTGAGCCATACTCTTCGGCGACCTGTTCAACAACAATGAGATTACCAAATAAGCTTTGCAGCCAGTTCAAGTGTCCAATTTTTTCAAAAAAAATCAAGCAACTGGTATCAGCCAAGATATGCTTCTGCATTTTGGAAATCATTATCTATTTCAGAAGGGTCGTGGTTGATGGCAGAAACGCCAAATTGGCCTATGATTTCTGTAAAAGCTCGTCGACTAATATTCACCATACTCGCAGCTTGACTCATAGTCAATGCGCCAGCTTCATACAGCTTTGCAGCCATAAGGAGTTTTAAATCCCTTTCAGGCCATTCTAGTGATGTCGGTATGTTTAGCGTAATCGTCCGCATGCTTCAATATACGAAATATATTATAGTTGTTTCTAGTTTATGAGCCCCTACTTCCCGATACAAAATTTCGAAAAGATATTCCCTAGCACCTCATCTGTGCTGATCTCGCCGGTGATCTCACCGATGTGGTGGAGGGCGGAGCGGATGTCGATGGTCATAAGGTCGGGTGGAAGGCCGGAGTCGATGGCGGTGATGACTTCGCGTAGGTGTGTGCCTGCGTGCTGAAGCGCGTTCAGGTGACGCACATTGGAGATGATAGCTTGGCTTTGCCCTCCGTAAACTTCCAGTTGAGTGACGGTATCGGCCATCGCCTGCCGGAGCAGGTCGAGATTTTGACCGCCCTTCGCGGCGATGCGCAGTAGCTCGACCGCATGTCCATTGGGAAGCTCGTAAGGTACACGTGCACCGAATTTACTTTGGCCTTTTTTGAGGTCTATCTTATTGGCGACGAGCAGGATTGTTGTGCTGTCAGCAAGCTCCAAAGATGTGATATAAGCCGCGGCTTGCTCGGCGCTTTCTTCCTGAAGATCAAATAGATAGATCACAAGATCAGCCTTGCGCGCAAGGGCGACGGCTCGTGTTACTCCTTCCGCCTCGATCACATCGGTCGTTTCGCGTACGCCTGCGGTATCCTGCAAACGGAACTCCACACCCTCGATCACAACGCGATCTTCAATGACGTCACGTGTGGTCCCTGCTATGTCGGATACGATGGCGCGATCGTCGTTGAGCAGCGCATTGAGCAGCGTCGATTTACCTGCATTGGGTTTTCCCAGTATGACTGTCGGCAGTCCTTGCTTAAGCGCATTTCCAAGGCTGAACGTTTTTGCCAAACCATCAATACGCTCCAGAATATGATCGACGAGCTCACGTAGTTTTGTTCTATCAGCAAACTCCACATCTTCTTCTCCAAAATCCAGCTCCAGTTCGATGAGTGAAGTGAAATTGAGAAGCTGTTCGCGAAGGTCTTTCAGTTCGTTTGAAACGCCACCGCGCAATTGCTGGAGGGCGAGTTTGTGTGCACCCGAAGAGGTAGAAGCGATGAGGTCAGCCACGGCTTCGGCTTGCGCCAAATCAAGGCCTCCATTCAAAAATGCTCGTTGAGTAAATTCGCCTGGCTCGGCGAGTCGTGCGCCACTGTCCACCATAAGTTGGAGGGCTTCGCGCAGGATATACGGACTACCGTGCAGCGAAAATTCAACGGTGTCTTCACGCGTAAAAGATTTTGGCCCTTTGAACACTGCCGCAACAGCTTCATCCAATATTTCACCATTTTTTTTCACGCGCCCATAGTGCAGGCTATGGCCAATTGCATTTGCCAATTTTTTAGAAAAAACCTTATCAGCAATCGAAATGGCGTCCTTTCCACTCAAACGCAACACGCCCAAAGCTCCAAAACCTGGAGGGGTTGAAATCGCTACGATGGTGTCTTTATCCGAAAACATATGGGTGATTAGCTGATTTGATGATGTGTCGATTAGCTGATTATGAAGCAATAACCACGAACAAATCGTTCTCTGGAATGTAATGTTACTGATGATTTGCTTTTATTGCTAATCAGATTAATGAGTACTATGAATACAATTGTTAGAAAATCCCTTTTCCTCACCTCCCTTCTTATTTTAGGTCAATTTAGCATCGCGCAATTAGACACGGTTCGCCTCTTTATGTTCGGCCACAGTCTTATGGATCATCGCCCTCCCTTGATCTCAACGCCAAGTGATGAAACGACTATCGCACATTGGATGTCGATCCTGGCTGATGCCGCGAATAACGAGTTTTCTGCAACAGGAGAATTTGGTTTTATGGGAAGCCATGCGGCCAATTTGCCGCCGGATTCGCAGTGGGGTTATGACACGGTTCAGACTTCCTGGGATGCTAGCACTACCCCACTAAGCCAAGCCAACATAGATCAGGTCATGTTGACTCCTCTTAATTATGTCCAGTGGCAGGCTGCTAATATTAATTATCAAAACAGCATTTTCAGCCCCCTTTCGGCGAGTAGAACGGTCATGGATTATATGGCGGTCCAACTGCCCGATTCTCCACGCATGTATATTTATGAACATTGGCCGGATATGTCAAGCGTGCTTGGTGGTGGCAGCTTTCCTCCGAATGCAACCCAACTCGCCAATTTCCACCTAAATACTCAGGGAAGTCATCATACCTGGTTTCTTGAATTCCAGGACTCGTTGGTCGCGTCTCGTCCGGCGATTGATGTAAAAATGATTCCAGTAGGACCAGTGCTTACACAAATTCTTACCCGTTCGCCTTATAATGCGATTCCTGTGACTGAATTGTATGAAGACGATGCTCCGCACGGAAGAGCTAGTCTATACTTTCTTGCTGGACTTGTTACGTATATGGGACTGTATGAGGAAAAAGCCCCATCCAGCTATATTCCGCCCACGATTGTCCATAGCACAATCCGAAATAATTACAACACGATCGTCGATTTGATGTGGGCGCAACTTCAAAATTTCAATTACCCAAATGGTGAAAGCCGAGTGTTCTTTGGCGCAAATTTGATTCCGCTCGTAATTGATGATGATGTTCCGGGAACAGCCGATGAGACTAGTCCTTCATTCCATATTTATCCTAATCCGAGCAATTCCGGCATGTTCCGTATTGACCTTCCAAATGGTGAAGCTCCACAGGAGCTGGTAGTGTATAATATGAACGGGCAAGTCGTATATCATCTTTCCAAAGAAGCATTGGGTAATAATGATGCAGTACAAGTCGGCGATTTACCTAAAGGCATCTACAATATTCAGGTGCAAGGAATTCGTGGTGTATATACAGCGCGCCTTGTGCTAGATTAATTTACCTAAAAGTCCACGCTGTTTGGTCTTTTGCCTTTTGAAGATAGATCAGCAAACTGCGATGAAAAACGTTCATGCGAATCCTCAAAAAAATACTCATCTGGTTAGCTGTAAGCATAATCACCCTGTACATCCTGGCAGTGGTTATGCTGTATGTGTACCAGGAAAAACTACTTTTTCCAGCTGAGGCGGTTCCGCAGGGCACAAACTACCAGCTTGGCGATCTTGCTACTGAGGTTTGGCTGGAGCGCGATGACGCCAGACTTCATGCACTATGGACCGAGCCGGATAGCGCCGATGAAATTGTGCTCTTTTTTCATGGCAATGGAGAAATAGCGCCACGAGCATTACCGTTTGCACTAGACCTAAAAGCGCGTGGCTACGCTGTGTTAACGCCTGATTATCGTGGCTATGGAAAAA
>JBGCFB010000194.1:0-6931 GCA_045106685.1 Bacteroidia bacterium
TCTGTATCCATGATAACCGCGACAAAGCCGAACTCTCCGATAGACATTTTTGGCTTAATGACCTTGCCGCCGGCTTGTTCTACTCTTGCTATTTCGGTCACACAATCCTTTGACTCAAAGTAAATAAGCGTATTATTTCCATTTGCGACCATATTTTCTTTTTCTACTAAAGCGCCTGTGATATTCGCCCCATCCGGATCAAATGGAAAAGCTGACTGCTTGCCCCATTCGATGGGAAAATCAACAAGCTCAATGCTGAATACCGTTTCATAGAATTTCTTCGCACGGCTTAGATTCGAAACGTTGATATCAAACCAATTTGCTGGATTTTTTGGACTTGTAGTATTCATTTTCAATGTAGTTTATGTTCTGTTGCTTGATTGCATGACAAAGGTGCAGCAAGCCAGAAGCATAAAATTGTAAAAATGGGACAAGGCTATTCCGGGCTATCAAAAATCAATGACATCTTTAGATTGTCTCCGTAAAATTCTTTGGGTGTCAGGCCGGTAAATTCTTTGAACTCCTTTATAAAATGGGCCTGATCGTAATATTCGTTTTCATAAGCTAAATCAGTAAAGCTGCTCACATCTTCTGTAAGCAATACTTTAAGTGCGGATTGTAGCCTGATCGTCTTTGAAAGCTGCTTGGGACTCAGGCCGATGTCAGATGAAAACTTGCGCGCCAATTGCCTTCGGCTGGTATTATGTTGCTTCGAAAGTACATCAACCGAAAACTGACCATTCGCTGTCAGGATCGTTTCGACAGTAGATTGCACGATCTGATCAACCGTATCAGTCTGTGCCAGCCTTTCAAACAAAAAGGATTCGACAAGACTGATTCGCTCCGAAGTTGAACCTGCGTCTAATATTTTTTGCCCTAAGGATGCTCCGTCCTTCCCATATACATGGGTTAATGGAACCACAGTGTTTTCCATCTCTTTGATGGGCAAGGTCGCGAATGGGATGAAACCGTTTGGATGAAAGCAGACGAAAAAAGTACCCGTCTCGCCAGTAGGCTCTACGACATATGGCCGTGTCAACTGCCCCACGACCAGGCATCGTGGCAACACTTCGCTTTCCCCGTTTTCGCTATGGTGCTTGTAGGCATCCCCATAGTGAAAAATCATTTTGATACAGCCGTCCGGGACAATAGTATTCTTCTGTGGAGTCTCTTCCTTAGGTGTTTCCAATGTCCAATAACATTTGACGAGTGCCATTAAATCCTGGTGTGGTTCAAGTACTTGGAAATTCATTGGAGTTTAGCTGATTACTCTGGGCTTGGTGTGTTGGTAATATTCGTTATAAATATCCTTTGCTGATTTTTCCTTTCAAAGAATTTTCACAAACAGTTATCAGGTTTGTGTTTGCAACGGGCTTGTTGAAGCGATTTTGGATACATGTGTTTTTCTTGAAATTTAGCAACGCAGCATCATCGGAAAGGACAAGTTATTTTTGAAACGTTCCTTAGGTCCTTAAAATGGCCATTAGTAATTAAAAGAATTATCTTTGCGCCATGAAGCTGGAAGATATAGTAGAATCATTAAAAAATGACCTCGATCAGGTCGGCGAAACCCTGCATAAACTTGCCCAGGTGGTTATCAAGGAAGAAATTTCGGACTTCCCGGTTTTTGTAGCAGCGCAGCAAATCGTGGATATCGGCAAGCCGGTTTTTGACCTGGATGATGTCCAGATCAACTGGTTTTTTAGCATCTCCACAATGGAAGAATTTCTACAAAAAGGAATCATCAAAAGCGAAAACCTTAATCGCTTTCGTAGAACCTATAATGACCCGTCTGAGCAGGCCTGTATCTTCGTTGTTACGGAGGATGACGCCCGGATCGTGTTTGTGCCCTATGCCAATAGCGCTACGAAAAGTTAGTGTGCTAAAGCACTAAAAGTCAGCCCCCTTTACAGCGTTTAGTCATGCTTTTTGCCTTGTGATTTTGGGACATTGCTTTTGTTAAGATAACCCTAAACAGAAGCAAGATGAAACGCATACTATTCCCCACCGATTTTTCAGAGGCTGCTGTTAAAGCCTCCCTTGTAGCCACATCGCTTGCCCAGGAGCAAGGTGCTCAATTGCTGATCCTTCATGCATTCGCTCCGCCGGAGGTTTTCGCCGAGGCCGGAACTGTATATATGCAGCAAAATATGGAGCGCTTGCAGCACGACATAGACCTGCGTCTGGGCGAAGTACTGGGCGACCTCAAAGAGCATGCGCCCGACCTTGATATTATTAAAATAAGCCATGTAGGATTCCCCTCTGATGTGATTTGTAAGGAAGCTCTGGAAGAACCCGACACGGTTATTGTGATGGGCACAGAAGGAGCCAGTGGTCTCAAAAAGATGCTCATGGGCTCGGTTACGGCTCGTGTGATCGAAGCAGCTCCCTGTCCGGTGATTGCTATCCCTGACAATGACGACCCTTTTGAACTGAAGCGAATTGTCTACGCCACCAATTACCAAAGCGAAGAACTCGAAGCGCTTCGCCGGGTCGTTGATATCGCAAAAAGCTACAATGCGGAAGTCGTCGTACTTCACGTTGCGGAAGAGGATAATGAGCTGATCGACGATGTGTTTTCCTGGTATGAGACCGTGGTCCGCGAGGCATTCCCGGAGTCGAAACTTTCCTTCAAGCTGTTACCTCCAGCGCCATTGCAGGAAGCATTGGCTGCCTTCGCTAAAGACTGCAAAGCGAGTATGCTAGCGATGTCTCGCCGTGAGCGTGGCTTACTCGGACGCTTATTTACCGCCAGCGAAAGTAAAAAAATGGCCTACCATAGCCAGTGTCCGTTGCTGGTATTTCACACCGAAAATCTTCAGCCTGACGCCGCCGCGAATAATGTCTTCGAGAACAGTGGTCAGACGACTTAAGTGGTCAGACGACTTGCGCGTGCGCGCGATTGTACGCTAAAGGCACATTTTCGTTGGAGGAAGGATTTTGAGGCGAGGGATAACTTGATTTTTGTGCAAATCTTAATGACGTAAGGCTAACCAAAGCATCTTAATAAGTAGCTGCTTTTGGGACAAACCATCAGGCAGGGAGTTTGTAAAAAAGCTCCCTGTTTTTATGTCGTAAATTAGCGGTTCTAAATGTTTCATGCCATGAAGATTTTTCGCCTATTAAGTGTTCTTGTATTGCTGTGTTGTAGTGTTCAGGTTTTTGGGCAAAAAGCGATCGATTCGCTCTGCGTCCGCGAAACCATGAATCACTATGTGGCTTATGTAAATGATAATATTCGCCTCCTGTATTTATATCATAGCCAACTCGAGGCGTTTAATCGTGAGCTGAATTTGTACTACGAAGCGAGCCCTTCGGAGCGCGAAACGATGACCTTGCGTTTTAGTAGCCAAAATCTGCTCACCGCCACCAATGGCTTCGGAGATTTTTTGCCAAACGAACGCTTCAACCTTATCAAAGCAAAATATACCTGCATTCCGCCGCCTTATCGCGACCCTATTCACCGCCAGGCTATGCAGTTAAAAGAGATCGCTGAAGAAGTAGCCGGACTTAGCGAACGACTGGCTTTGTACGTACGAGCGAGATCCTATCGCGAAGAAGTCGACTTGAAAACACCCTATTCAGTGCTTACCCGTTGCCATGTGCTTTTTCATGATTTTGGTAGCTTAAAGGATGGTTTGTACTACGAATTAAACAAGCTGTATCGCAATTTTGAAAACCCTTCCAGTATCAATCCCTATTTGCTCACGACGCGCAGTCTGATGCGTGCCATCGTGCCGATGCGTTCGGTGCTGCGGAGTATGAAGCAGGATCAGCCTGATCGCGTACAAAACAACCTGCCGCGCTTGCAGAATGCCATCAGCCGCGCCGAAAAGGAGATGGCGGGAACCCTTGCTCCGTTGGATGAGTTTTCGCGTACCAAAGCGGAAGAATCTTATTTCTATATCACAGCTGTAGCCGGAGATTTTATTGCGGCAGCAAAGGAATACATGCAAAATTCGACCTACGATCCTGCCTATGCCGCCTACGGTAAATCCTATTTTTATTATAATAATCGCCTTCTCAGTATCTTTAATGGCTATGGAGAGGGCTTGGCTGAGCGCTATAATCGCCTGATCGATGCCTCAAATACCATGCTGCTAAAAACGGTTGAAGAAGCTCCCTGGCTCAAAGTTATCCAACCTGAAGCGCAGCGAAAAGACTCCATCAAAGAAGAACCCACTCCTATCGAGACAACAGTTCCAACGATTGTGGCTGAAGCTGTGCCTATCAGCAGTCTTGAAGGTGCTCCACCGAACAACCTCGTCTTCCTGCTCGATGTCTCGCGCTCCATGGAGCAGCCTGATCGCCTACCCTTGTTAAAGTCAGCTATGAAGCGCCTGCTCGACCTTATGCGTCCAGAGGACCGCGTTGCTGTGGTGACCTACTCAGGCGAAGCAAAGATCGTATTGCCCTCCACTTCGGCAAAAGAAAGGGATGTGATTATCCGCGCGATAGACAACATTGAGATCGGAAGTAAAACGAATGCCTTGCATGGCCTTGTGACCGCCTATCGCGTGGCACAACGCGCCTTCGCCAAGGAAGGTAACAACCGCATCATCATGGCCTCCGACGGCTACTTTCGCATCCCTGAGGCCATGCCGCGCCTTGTGCGCCAAAAGGCCGAAGAAGGCATCGTGCTTTCACTATTCTTCTTCGGCAACGCCGGAACCGAAGACGAAGCCAAGATCACCGATCGTCTCGATCGCCTCTCCCGCATCGGCCAGGGCAACTACCGCCACATCACTCCCGAAAACGCAGACGAAATGCTGCTGGAGGAGGCATATGATAGCCAGGATTAGGATTTTATCATTGCAAAGCGATTTTGCATAACTTTGTGCCAAACCTTTTTTCATGCAAAAAGCGCTATCAATACGAGAGATTGACGCTGCCGTAGATAAGTTTTCTCCGGTAACGCCTTCCCATCCCTACTACGTTGACTTCAAAAACTTACGTGGCGATTTTCAAGAACGCCGTGTGATGAAGATGCTAAACGTGGAATTTGATCTTGAAAACGATCAATACACATTTGACTTTCGACCTAATCAAACAAATAAGCAACTACTTTTTCTTGCGGGAATGCGAGGTTCAGGCAAGACTTCTGAATTAGCGAAATATGCGAACCTCCTGGACTTTCCTCGTTGCTTCTTTGTCGTTATCTGCAATATTGATGAAGAGCTTGACATGGACAATGTCGAGTATATGGATGTGCTCATTTTTCAGCTTGAAAAATTATTGGAAAAGGCAGAATCTGTAAATCTGAAAATTAGTGATAGTGTTATTGAGTCGATGGAGGTATGGTTCCAGGATCGGGTAAAGGAAATTAATCGCAGCCTTGAAGTAAGTGGTGGAGCCGGAATTGAGCTTGGCGGAGAAAGCGGCTTGTCTTTCGCTGGAATTCTGGGAAAACTTTTGGGGGTTACTGCAAGCCTGAAAGCGGGACTTTCGGGGAGCTATGAACGTGCTGAAACGATTCGTACAAGTTTGAAAAATCGATTTGTTGATTTCGCAGTAAAGTTCAACACGTTTATTGAACAGACAAATGCTCAACTGCGAACAGAAGGAAAAGGGCAGGAGATCTTATTCATTGTAGATGGTCTGGAAAAAACAATGAGTGCAGATACTCGCCGAAAAATCATCATGGAAGAATCCAATCGTATTAGGCAAATCAAGGCTAATACGATCTTTACTTTGCCAATCGAATTGATGAAAGAAGGCCAACGCATTGGTCAATTTGGCGAGGTGATTACTTTTCCTTTTATTAAAATCAAAAATCGTGATGGGAGCATTGTTAAGAATGCCGTTGATAAATTTGAAGAATTTATTTATAAACGAATCGACAGGAAATTGTTTGACACGGAAAAGACGGTTAAACTAGCGATTGAATATTGTGGAGGATCGCCCCGGCAGTTACTGAGGATTTTAGAACGATCTGCTTGGGAAACTGAGGCAGGAAAGGAACTCATTACCTACTCCAACATGAAAGCTGCTATTGATCAACTTGGAAACGCTGCGGCAAAATACCTTCAGCCAGAAGAATGGGCCAGATTGAAAACGTTAAAAACTGACCTTGATAAAGGGAACCCTATCGGATTTGGCAATGATATACAAAGCCTGTTAGAGAAAATTATCATTTTTGAATACAACGACGGGACATATAAGCGAGTGAACCCACTTTTGGAAGTGTCTAAATTGTACAAACATAATGTCTTGAACGAATATTAATGGAGTCCGAATTTCTGCCTAAGCTCAACCTGCTAAAACAAGCCCTTCAAAATCCTGGCTTCCGATTTGTCATTGTAGAGCATAATCACCCAAGTATTTATGCAGATGTTGAGAACTGGCTTACGAAAACTCTTTCTCACCGTGATATTGAAGCAGTTCGGTTTGAAGGGAAAAGCTACCGAGAGATTGTTCAAGCCCTAGAGGCCATCGACGACTCAGTAGCGCTTGTGCGTGATTTTGATAGCATTTTTAGAGAGAAAAATAAAGAAGTGTGCCTCGCCTTTAACCAGCGACGCGACCATTTCGCAAAGCGTGGGCTTACCATCGTTGCATTCATTCAACCCGCGAATTTTAAAGTTCTTCCGCAAAAAATTCCCGATTGGTGGTCATTACGCTCTCTTGAATTGGGTTTTATGCGCGAGGTGAAGCCTACAGATGTGCTTTTAGAAATTAGCGAGAACTCATCATTAGGAGGAGGAACAAAAGAGGAGAAATACGCCGAAATAGCTCGTCTTGAAGCTCAGTTGTTAGATGTAGGGGAAGAAAACACTGTGCTTAAGCCAAGACTTTTGTCCCAACTCGCGAGACTTTATTATGATTTATCGGCTTTTGAAAAAGCATTAGGTTACTTACAAGAAGAGTTGTCAATCGTACAAGATGTGGGAGACCGTCAGCGCGAAGGGGCAGCTCTCAACAATATTAGTCA
>JBGCFB010000195.1:0-3620 GCA_045106685.1 Bacteroidia bacterium
GTGAAAATCACTGACGATAGTGAAATCCTCATTCGCAGCGCTGCCAATATGGTCGAGTATTATAAGGAGCCTGAAAAAACCGCTGCGGTATTTGACGAGGAAGGCTATTTGAAGACAGGGGATTGTGGTGAAATAGACGCAAATGGCTTTTTGCGCATTACAGGTCGTGTGAAGGATTTGTTCAAAACCTCCAAAGCCAAGTATGTCGCACCATCACCGATCGAGCTCAAGCTGTCTAAAAATGAGCATGTGGAGCAGGTGTGCGTTGTCGGAACGGGTATCGCTCAGCCTATCGCATTAATTGTACTTTCTGAAGGCGCGCGTGCTTTAGATCGAGATGAATTGAAGACAAGCCTTGGCGAAACGCTCAACGAGGTGAACCCGACTCTGGAGCACCACGAACGTCTCCAGAATATTGTAGTCGTGGATAGCAACTGGACACCTGAAAACGGCGTCTTGACTCCTTCGCTCAAGATCAAGCGCAACGAAATCGATAAGCGCTACGGCGAGCGTTACGAAGATTGGTACGAAGGCGGGAAGAAGGAAGTGTTGTTTGAGAAATAGGGGAGGGGCTAGTTCACCGCCACAACTTGTCACTATGATAATCCGGGCTGCCCTCGATGGCGCAGCTGCACTCATACTTGTAGGTTCTGTTTGGAAACAGACGCTTATAAAGGCTTAGCCGTTTGGGTAAGTCTGTCGGAAGCGGATCGTCAAATCCATTGAACCACATGCCGATGACGAGGGCAGGGTCGTGCTTGGGAGGGCGCCATCCGTCAAATTCGCATATCCGAGTGTGGTAGATAAAGTGCTTCCCGACGATGCGCTCCGTCATATATGTAGACTGAAAGTTTTCAAAATCGGTTTCCTGGCCTCGGCTTATTTCTGCTAAGGCGGCTTTGTATGAAAAACCCATAGACGCTGCGATTATTAGCGAAATCAGTATTCCTGAGAGGAAAGCCCATCTAATCGATTTGTATTTAGCATGAGATAGCTGTTTCATAAATAGCTGAATGACAAGCACATGCGGGATTAGTACGAGCAGGCCTGTTCCAACGAGAATCATTATTAATCCAAGAAAATTGACTGCGCTAAGGAAGATTATACAATAGATGAAAATGCAGAAGGTAAATCCATTTAGAAATGCGAACAGCGTTGCCATCATGCGTCTTTCTACAAAAAGAGGATAAAGTATAAGACTTAGTGCTGCGACACTTAGAGCGCCGATTGCCCAGGGAACCGGATTGCAAAATGCCTGCATAAACACATTGCCGGCGAAGGCGCTTGTAAGCAAAACCAGATTGAGGAGCGAAAGCGCTGCCGGTTTTTGAAAAAGTGTCAGGATTTTCTTCATGAGAAATGGGTTTGGGTTATCATTCAAATATCCGACGGTATTTCAATCAAAAAACTGCTAAAATTCCCCCCTTTACCCATCCTTTTAGCAAAAAATCATTCACATATTTCTAATTAAAAATTTTGCATAAATCATTCATTATCAAATTGTTAATCATTAATTATTGAAGCTTTACCCTAAGTCATAAGAAATCATTATCTTTACAATTGCTTAGTTATTCATCATCAAACGACATTTATTTTGGCAAAGCGCAAAACCAATAGCCGGAGAAGCAGCAGCAAGCGCAAAAGCAGCAGCCAACAGCTGGATTTGTTTGCCGGCATACGCAAGTGGAGGAGTGATCCTCAAAGCCAGGAGCAAAGCCGCAAGATTTTTGCCTGGACGCTCATCTTTGTAGGTGTTCTGGCCTTTATCGCAGGTATATCGCACTTTTATCATGGTCGCGCTGACGCCTCGGTGGCGGCAGCTGGTGAAGCACAGAACATCCTCGGCTATGTTGGCGCTATCGTCGCTAACTGGTACATCAGCAAAGGATTCGGTATTCTTGGCCTTGTTATTCCGCTGTATGTTGCCTTTTGGGGTATCGTACTGCTGGAAGATGACTTCTTCCACACCGCAAAACGCCTGCTCAAATTTGTCGTCTTTGGCGTGCTGTTTGGCAGTACTTTGCTGGCGTTTATTGTTGATGTAAGCAGTGGATTGAATTTTGATCTAGGAGGCGGAGTAGGACACTTTTTGTCACGTGGACTGGCTCAATATGTGGGCTATTTCGGGGTAGGATTCCTGCTGCTATTTGCCCTGATCATCTTTCTCGTTGTAAACTTTAATGCGGAAATGCGTGCCTCAGGCCTTTTAAATAGGGTTATGGGTTTTGTCGATAGTGTTGGTGGAATCAAAATGCGTCCCGCGATTCAGGGTGCAGGAAACAACGCACCTGCGAACAAGCCTGCCAAAAAGGCTTCCACCAAAAAGCGCACTAAGCCCGCTCCCAAAAGTGGAGACTCGCTCAAGGATCGCGTCGGTAAGCTCCTCGAACTGGAAGGTACGGACGGACAGGTGCGTAGCCTGGATGATACGCCAGCATCTGCTGGAAAAGAGGCTGGAAGCGATGCTGCAATTCCTCCGCCAGCGGCACCAGGAGAGCAAATCGCTTTTGAACTAAAAACAAAGAAAGAGCCTGTTAAGCTTAAAATAGAAAACGAAGATCTGGAACTCGAAATCGCTGAGCCGATGGATGAGCCTGTTTCAGATGCGGAGCCTGAAAGCGGAACGAAAGAGTTCATTCCTTTAGGGGATGACAATATTGGCGTGGTCGTCGGTGCGGATAAAATTGAGAAAATCATCAAACCTGAAGATCAGGTAAATGAAGGCATCGAAGACTTTGAAGCATTTGATCCTACGGCAGAGCTTTCGTCTTACGAGATGCCTAACCGTCAGCTATTAATAGAACACGGCGATGGACAGAATCATGAGGTCAATCGTGAAGAACTTGTTTCTAATAAAAATAAGATCGTCGAAACCTTAAAGAATTATGGAATTGAGATCGTGAGTATAAAAGCCACGGTCGGTCCTACAGTGACGCTATATGAAATTGTACCTGCTCCGGGGGTTCGTATTTCAAAAATTAAAAATCTGGAAGATGATATCGCGCTGAGTCTGGCAGCACTCGGCATTCGTATTATCGCGCCTATTCCGGGTCGTGGTACGATCGGTATTGAGGTACCAAATAGTAATCCCGAAATTGTGTCGCTGAAGGGCGTTTTGGCTACTGATAAATTTAGAAATACGAAGGCAGAGCTTCCGATTGCACTCGGTCGTACGATCGACAACAGCGTGTACATCGGCGATTTGAATAAAATGCCGCACTTGCTGATCGCGGGTGCAACGGGACAAGGTAAGTCCGTAGGTCTGAATACAGTGATCGCTTCGATTCTGTATAAGCGCCACCCGGCGGAGGTGAAGTTTGTGCTTATCGACCCGAAGAAGGTGGAGATGAGCTTGTACCAAAGCCTTGAAAAGCATTATCTGGCGACTTTGCCTAATGTGAAGGAGCCGATTATTACGGATGTACGCGAGGCGATTACCGTACTGAAAAGCTTGTGTATCGAGATGGATCAGCGTTATGATCTGCTCAAAGCGGCCAAGGTTCGTAACCTGAAGGAATACAATACCAAGTTCCTGGCGCGTAAGCTTAGCCCGCGTAAAGGCCACTTCTATATGCCGTATATCGTGCTCGTGATTGACGAACTCGCGGATATGATGATGG
>JBGCFB010000196.1:0-14391 GCA_045106685.1 Bacteroidia bacterium
GCCTTTTGTGCGACAGGCCTACTCGATCTCAAGCATAACCTACTTCATTACGAGATTTATGATCAGATTTTTTATCTCTATAAAGAGTCTGAAGAGCATTTTGACCGTCCGCTAAGCAACATTGTGTACATGGGGATGGGCGAACCCTTGCTGAACTATCGTAATGTGATGCGTTCTGTCGATTTTGTGACGAGCGAAGATGGCTTGGCGATGTCTCCTCGTCGTATTACAGTATCGACTTCAGGAATTGCGAAGATGATCAAGAAGCTGGGAGACGATGGTGCTCGTTTTGAGTTTGCGCTGTCGCTGCACTCAGCGATTGATGAGGTGCGTTCGCGTTTTATGTCTATCAATGACAGCAATAATCTGGAGTCATTGAAGGAGGCGCTTATCTATTTTTATGAAAAAACGGGTACACGTGTCACCTATGAATACTGTGTATTTCAGGACGTCAATGATTCTCTTGAAGATGCGAAAGCCTTGGCTGCATTCAGTCGCGTTATTCCATCAAAGATTAATTTGATCGAGTATAATGCTTTCCCTGAGTCAGGCTTCAAAAACGCTAATCCTGAGCGGATGGGCCGTTTTATCAAATATCTTGAAGATCAGCGCCTTATCGTCAATGTGCGCCGCTCGCGCGGGCGCGACATCGACGGCGGCTGTGGCCAGTTGGCCTTGAGGCATTCGGAGAAGGCATAGTCTACCGCACCACCAACTTCCCAACAAGTACTCGGCCTGCTACACTAATTTCATAGACATATACTCCGGCAGACACTCCCTTCAACATAAATGGATAGTGCTGTTCTCCGGCGCGTTCAACATTGATTTGGGAGCTGAAAATGCGTCTGCCCTGAGAATCGAATACATCAAATGGAACTTGTCCCTGCATGTCCGCTTGGAAACTCAGGTTAAATCGTTCCTTTCCAGGATTAGGTGAAATGTAAATTCCTCCGGCAGTTTCGAGGGTTATTTCACGAATATTTGAATAGGAAACTGCTCCCTGAAAGTCTACCGCACGAATACGGTATTGATGTACCCCTAGCGGCAAACTCTCGTGCAAGAAAGTGTATGTTTTCTGATCATCATATGGCAATGTAGCCAGCGCCTCAAAGTCTTCACCTGAAGGTTTATGCTCAACAATGAAGTGACTAATAGCATCATCGGAAAGGAAATCCCAACTCAGTTCTGTCTGATCACCAGAAGCAATCGCATCGAGCATAAATGTTTGTTCTGGTAATGCGCCAACTTCAATTATTACAGTGTCTCTCAATATACAGTCTCCATTATCAGCTTCTACATAGAACACATAAAAGCTGCTAGCTAGTCCTAGTGGATTCGTCGTTGGATCTTTGAGCGTTGAATCTTGAAAAACGCCATTTCCAGCATTACTTGTCCAGGAGTACACGACATTATTTTCTTGCGGTCTAAACCTGACGGCATCATTTAGAACCTGATTCTGTAGCAAAATGAAATTTCTTCCCGGAGTTGTTTCACCATTTACCGTGGATAATTGAATGCCCTGGGTAATGCGAGTAACAGGGTCAGCATCGACCTGTGAACAGTGTACTTCTATAAAGCCGTTTGCTTCATACAGAATCAGTTGAATCGAGACTAAGTTGGTGCTGGCGTAATACGGGACATTGGTATAGGTTAGCACAAATCGCCTGTTTCCTGCTGTACCTAAAGTTTGATAATTAATCGTACCGCCTGCGTTTGGTTCCAAGTCAGTACCTAGAAAGGAGATCAGGTTTGTAGGCGCTCCAGGGTCAGGAATGGTGAATGTTCCTGGAACTGTAGAGTTAGGATTTGTAAAGCTTAGCCAGCCATTTGAATTTACCCATACTTGCGAAAATGGACTGCAATACCAGTCAAAGTTGAAACCAAGGTTAAATGGACCTTGGGTATCATCATCTGTCATGGTTAAGGTCGTTCCACCTGAAGGTTCTGGAGCATAAGGTATTTTTGCAACGAGATAATCTGTACAATTTGGCGTGAGAATACCTGTATACGTAGTGTTGATAGTTGGAGTAGAACCGATTGGTAAAGGTCCTGCAGGGCCAGTCGCGGCTAAGTTCGCTGCTGTCACTTGAGTAGGATAGCAAAAGGTATCAGTACAACCGCTTCCATTATCAGTTACTACCGCACAATAGGTTGTGGGGTTAGTAGGTGTTACGTTGATACTATCTCCTGTTCCCACCAGGACTCCAGGAGGTAGAGGTGCTTCATACCAGGTTACGGTATATGGTGAGCCTCGGTCGTAAGAGAATCTCCAGGCTTCTTCATCGCCTGAATTGATGCTGAATGGAGTATTGTTCCGTCCTGGTGCTGCGACACCTTGTGCGCCTCCAGGAGCTTCTACACCTATTGTATTAGAGGTGCCTGTGTTTACTCTGCTTAGATGTATTTCGATATCTCCAGTCGCTTCAAATAGCTTGACCTGGACAGTGTTCTGATTGTTGTTGATATTAACACTTACGGCGTCTAGCATCGTCAGGTAGCCGATACGATTTGGAGCTGTTCCACTTACAGAGTAACTCAAAAATGAACCAGAAAAGGGACTCATAACCAGATCGCTCCAAATGAAGGCAACTATTCCATTTGGAGAGGTGGCCGAAGGGATACTTTGAGCCCTGGTAAATGGGGATAAGGCTGGATTGTTGAAGGTAAACCAGCCACCAGAGGAGACATAGATCGTATCTACTTTTTGACAATAAAAATCTAGATCAAACCCTAATGGAATTGCTCCGGAAGTAGTAGCAATCCCGAGTGGGATAATTTGACTTGTGGCCAGGTTTACGCGGTCTAAACGGTGAGGGATCGACCTCACTTTGTACGAAGCGCAGTTCCCTGCCGTAGTATTGGAATTAAGGGTGATAGGAGGCCCTCCGGGACAATAGGTAGTTCCTGAAAGCGTAGGATTAAATGCTAAATAGGGAGCACTGACATCGACCTGTACCGCACTCGTAACAATACAGCCTGAAACGGGGTCTGTAACCGACAAGGTGTATACTGTAGTATCAGTGGGGCTGACGGTAGGGTTCGCGCTAGATGAATCCGAGACTGTTCCGGCAGGAAACCAGGAATACAAAAACGGCCCACCTGAGCCCCCTGCAACGGTAGAGCTAAGAGGCACATTCTGTAATCCACACAGAGAAGTATCACCGCCAGTCTGTAAAGTCGGAGGGTTTAATACAGTAACTGTTACTTGAGGAGCGGGCGCTGAGCAAACAAAGTCAGTCGCCACAGTGTAGGTGGTAGTAACGGTGGGATTGACCTGAAGCGAGGCCACGTTTGTAGTCAGCCCGTTGAGACTATTCATATCACCACTGACCACAGACCAGTTGAAGGTACTTCCTCCAAAAGCTGTTAACGTGGCTGGGTTACTTCCATTGCTACAGGAAAACTTCGCTGCAGCACCGAGGATCGTACTTCCATCCTGGATATTAATCGTGAGGACTTTTACAGTAGATGCGAAAACAGGACAACCATTATCTCGAAGTTTAAATACCATGTGGAACTTCTCTGGTGTCATTGGTGCGACCCAGCAGAACTGCCCTGATACACTATTTCCATTAATGACATTTGTTAAGATTGCTCCTGGCAAAGGCAGGCTATCTCGCATGAATAAGCTGTCAGTAAGATCCAGATCATTTCCTGCAATATCGAACTTGAGTGTATCTCCAGGGCAAACATCTATTTGGTCATCATTCATAATACCACCAGATAGATTGGTAATATTTCCAAATGTAGGAGGAGTATTTAAAGAAGGGCAGGCGATGTAATAAATCTGATATTCGCGGACCACGCTGCCGATTTTTACTCCATTACGATATTCATCTATCCGCATAGCAAACACTGCAACATAGCCAGACGAGCCTGTGGGCCGAATAGCGATCTCTCCTGTGAGTGGATTGAGATTGATTGCTGGAGTAGAAGGGAGTGGATTTGCCGCTGTGAACGGTGGTACATAAGCCGTTGAGTTATTGACTGTTTGCCGGGTTTCGATTAATTCAAATCCTAGCGAATCTCCATCAAGCTCACAAATACCTGGATCGAGAATATAATCGCTGTTGATGCATAAAACATGCACACCAGAACCAAAAAATGTTGGTGAGCTATTGCAAGCTCCATTGAGATTGTCCAGCGTGGCTTCAATATATTGAGAGCCAAGTCTTGGAAGATTGTTTCCAGCGTTTCGGCAGCATGCTTGATTTACACCAAATATCCAGTCATTGGCTGGGGGGAGAGTGACTATCCCTCGGAAAATATTTTGCTCCTGGCAGACTGATACAGTACCATTGCAAGAAGGAGAGTTATTGGTAGGAGTGATCTGGGTTGGCCCGCCTACGCGAGGCATGTTGGGCGTAAGGTTACTTCCCAAACTTGCCGAGCGAACGGTTAAGTTTGGGCCAATTGCAACGTTTGAGTTGCAGTCCCTATAGATAATTACGGTTACCTCGTATTGGTTTCCTCCAAGACAATTGTAATAGATGTCTCCTCCCATTACGTGAGTTGCATGGGCTGGCAATACCATCCCAAGCATATATGCTGATGCTATCAGCATATAAGAAATAACTTTACGCACCATGATACTACTTCCCTATCGTGTTATCGTGTGAAAAAGCGAGCTGTATGTAAAAGGTGTCAAGCAAGGGATTATTCATCTAAGAAAATCAATTTATACCTCAATTACAATCGCATCCGTTAATCCTAACGTCAAATAGACCAATAAGAGACAATTTGTATCCCGTAATGGGTACTTTCTGGACAAGCTTTTTCACACATCACCTTTTGATAAGTTAGGAAGTTTGTTCTGTTAAAAGCCGCGTGTATAATCAGGTCTCAAAGGCTTTTCAGGATTCATTGGAAAATAATCGATAATCCTTTGGTTTTTCCGTAGGCCCTGCCGATATTTGCAGTCCTGTTTTCAAAAGACAGTAAAAACCATAGAATTATGTCTAAAGTTTGTCAAGTCACCGGTAAGCGTCCTATGTCGGGAAACAATGTTTCTCACGCTAATAACAAGACCCGTCGTAAGTTCAATCCGAACTTGCAGAAAAAGCGCTTTTACTTTGAAGAAGAAGATCGTTGGGTAACGCTTAAAGTTTCAGGGCACGGAATGCGTATTATCAACCGCAGAGGCTTAGCTTCTGTGTTAAAAGATATGCGCGAACGTGGCGTGAAAGTATAATTTGCCTATGCAGCTTATGTAATATAGGCTTGTCTTAATAATACAAAACTCAAATTACCAATGTAATTTGAGTTTTTTCTTTTTGCGAAGCAACGGCTTGAGTGCCTGCTTCGTCCTATTGTCCCAATCAAGTAATGTCACTCTTTGTGAATACGAATATGCGCTTCCAACTACTGGCTGTACTCATGATCCTCATGAGTGGATGGGCCAATGCTCAGGTTACTTCTCGCTCAGGTTTTACCGCACCTCAAGAGTCTCATCAGGCCAAAAGACCTTTTCCTTGTCGAAGTAGTGATGCGATTTTCGAAGAAACCTTTTCAGGTAACACGCTACCTACAGGCTGGACAGCTCTTGCAAGAGATACTGCTACGATTAATCCTGCGATCGATACGATATATCAGGATAATTGGCAGCAGATTGTGGATTTTAAGGACCCAACGAATGGGGTCGTAGCCTCGCCTTCATGGCATGACTTTACAGACCGCAAGGTTCCTACTGATAATTGGTTAATCTCTCCAGAAGTAAATCTCGGCGATAATACCTGTTTTTCGTGGGTCGCATATTCCCAGGATCGCTTTTTCTCCGAATCATACGATGTGCTGATTTCTCCAACTGGCAGCACTGATCTTACCAGCTTTACTGATACGATTGAAGTTGTTCAGGAAGAAGGTTTTTTCCTTGTATATCGGTCAGCTAATTTGAGCAAGTATGCCAATCAAGCTGTACGAGTCGCTTTCAGACATACCAAGGTGCAGGGCTTTATGCTCGTGCTCGATGATGTCCGCTTTGCTGAGGTAGATGCTCAGGATGTTGGAGTTTCTGAACTTATTCGCCCTTCTGGCGGCCTCCGTTTTGATAGCCTTAAGGTCACCTTCGCGATTCGTAATTATGGAAGTGACACTGTAAACCTCGAAAATGTGCGTCTTGGGTTTCGTGATAATAATCAGACCATTGCGGAAGATACTTTGGTGATTTTTAATGATAACAAAATCCGACTGGCTCCTAATGACACTGCTCACGTAAGTCATCCTGTTCGCTGGAATCCTGATTCCGACTCGGCGGCATTTGATTTGTGGGCCTGGACAAAACTGGGGAATGATGCTTTTTCAGGAAATGACACACTTTACCGCCGTGTCGGCGTAGGGGTTGATGTAACCAGTATCGATGAAGGATCAAGTTTCGCTAATCTTACAGCTTTTCCGAATCCAAGTAATGGGCTCATCTATATACAGGGAAGCCTTGAAACAGCTGCTACCTTACACGTATTCGACGCAACTGGAAGGAACCTAATAGCTCCAAGGGCAATACCCGCAGGAGCTATCACAGAGAAAGTAGACCTTCAGCATATTCCGGCCGGAATCTATTTCATCAGCTTACAAAATGCTAAAGGCGACCGCTTTACAAAGCGAATGTTGATTCACTAACGAATGATAAATCGCTGGGTCAGATTGCTCCAGCGCTTGTTCGAAAGTTGAAGAACATACACGCCTGATGGATAGGCTTGTAGTGGGATTTGACTGCCGTTTTGTAAGTCTTTGAAGTGCCCCACAACCTTTCCTAAGTTATTCACTAACAGTCCGTTAAATCGCGCTTGTGGTAATGATAGGACTGATAATTCTATCTTGGTTTGAGCAGGATTAGGGAAAAGGGTAAACGAAATAGCCGGGTCTTTTTCAAAATCAAGATCAGTAATCCAGCCGCGACACGGAACAGTGAAGCGTAACATCGTATCTACATAAATGACTTGACTGTTTCGAGTTACCCGGACAACTTGCTGTTCTTGTTCGCAATTGTCACCTATACATGACAAGGAGTAGAATGGGTGAACATCCGAACCAATTCCCTCCACCCAATTCATCGTAAAAATGACTTCTTCAGGGAAATTAGGGTAAGGGTAGTAGTTCATATTCATTTTTTTACGCGAAATGCCTTCATAGTCTACCTGGCGTTCATCGATGCTCCACATATCAGTTCTTGCCTCTACTGCACCAAAAGGATGGTTGATATTGCAGCGCAAGGTATCATCTATACCTGCAGCGAAATTATACATTAGTCCTTCAGGACGGCTGCATTTTACCGTGTCTACAAAGACGCCATTTCGTTTGGTGAGTTCCAGGTGCCGGATCATTACTGAATCGCCTTCTATTCGGTAGTACCCCATGAGTCTGCAATCACTTTCGTTTCTGTCGCAATCGAAAATTTCAATGTATTGGTTGTCGCATAATGGGACCAGGTCGCCGTTTTTTATAAATCGAGTTTCGCAAAACCCTGTAAAGTAATTCCAGGTGACGTACTCCCATTTTTGGTCGTCTTGTTCAGTTGGAAACCCTAATTGGCAGTAACCTTGGGTCGATATGATTGCGAGGAAGGCGAGTGTAAATAATGTTTTCATTTCACGTTTTATTTTTAGGACGTTCCTAAGTCCTATAAATAAAACGACCTTCCTGTGGAGAGTGCTGCATAGAAGCGCATAAAAAAAGGCGCGATTACTCGCGCCTTCATGCAGATTACCAAGGGGTTTGTCTTGGAGATTTTTGATACCGGATTGGGGTTTCTACAACCTCTTCCGGTAGCTTTACCGTGTAGATGATCTTTCGAATAGTATCAAATTGAAGATAGGGATAATAATCTAAGATACGTTCAATAGCTTCCCCGGACTTCACGCCAGTGTCTCGCAGAAAGCGATAATAGCGTTTGATTTCAAAATCTCTAATTTTTTTTGTGTTAAGCAAGTTGAGTTGAATAAGGGTGTTATACAACTCATCTGATACGATTGGATGAATCGGATTTCTCATAATTCCCATTGTGTTAGTCAAGTGGGGTAACCGATCACATCATAGGCAAGTCTTTTTAAAATTAGGGTTTAAAAAATGCGCTTCTCGCAACAGTTTAACATTAAAGATAGGCGCAGAGCCGATGCTTCTTTTGCTATAACTTAACCCCTAACGTCAGAACAATTTGATTGGTGGCCTGGCTTGTCAATAAAGTTGGATCAAAGCCACTTGCAGCATCCGTAGTGTATGGACTTACCTTGCCTTTACTGATGCTCGACTGGAAAGCGAAATCCATAAATGCTTTTTGTCCTCTGACTCCAAGCCCTGCAGCAAATCGCAAGGTTGAATAGTCAGCAGTCAATGTTTCTCCCGGATTTTCCGGGTCTTCATATAATCGAGCTTCTGTCGTAAGTGGGCTGCCTTCATAGGCAACGCCAGCACGTAAGCGAATTAGATCAGCACGATATTCACCTCCTAGTCGAAGATTCACCGCGGGTTGATAGATCGTACCTATTCGCTCGTTTTCTTCAGTATATCCATAATAGAAAGGATCATCCTCCAGGTATGGAGAGCGTAGGCGGGTGCTACTATAATCCAGTACACCGACATCAGCTGTTATAAAACCACTTTTACCGAATAGGTATGTACCTCCAACAGTGAATCCATACGGTGTATTAAGATTGTAGCTGTTTTCAGCTTCGGGAGTTGCAATGCTACTTGTTCCGATAGAGTCTTGGCCAAATTGGTCAACGAAGGTAACGCTGTGCTGCATTTCACGACGGTATATCTCATTATTAAGAATCACGCCAGGCAGCTGTACTGATACACCCAAACGAACAGAATTTGTAGGTGAAACCACTACACCAATATTTCCGCTAACGCCATAGCCGCTCGTTTCGATATCGTCAGTTGTCAAAACGCTATTCATTGGGAACTCCAATGGGAAATTGGGGTCTTGAGGATTGTCCTGAAAGAATGTATGCACATTGTTTACATCCTCTTCTGTAAAACTCCAGCGGTAGGAGTGGTTTAATGAAAGACCTGTTAAAGTTGCACCAACAAATATTTTATTATCAAAATTGAGTCCAAGCGAAGCAAAAGCAGCACTGCGATTCCCTGTTTCTCTGATTCTGATATTTTGTTCTACTTGTCCACCTACTCCTGAACCAAAGTACTGATTATCAAAGCCAGTAATATTGTTAATTGCAAGAGTTCCCCAGGCAAGGCCACTGAAACTGAAGTCATTCAAGTCTTCAGGAAAGGTGCCATTAGCGTTTTCTGCAAAGGCATCTGTAATAGAGGAAAACGGATTAAATCCTTTTGCGCGAACATCACGCTTATATGATGCAAGCTTTTGATAGCCGATTGCGACATTGGTATGAATGAGGCCAGAGGTCGCGGGCTTGCGTTTGCGACCATAACCTACATATCGTGGACTTACAAATGCGGCTCCAAGCTGGTGCAACTGTAATTGACTGAAATTACTACTGCGAAGTCCATCAATATATTGACTTTCGATGCTGTGGAGGTTGAATCGGGTTGTAATCATAAGCTCTCCACGTCGCAATTGCGCTAGCGCCCCAGGATTTAGATTAGCGGCACTCAAGTCAGCACCAAGCGTGCTGCCTGCTCCGGCCATTCCTGTGATACGGGCAGAGCCTGTCGGCTCCAGATTGCCAAAGCGTAATGCTTCAATTTCTCCCTGGGCATTAAGCGCTGAACCAGCCAGGAGGCACATAAAAATGCTGATAAGTGAAAAAAGGTGCTTGTTCACTATTCCTTATTTTTTGATGAAAAAAGTAAGGGCGAGTTTCCTCGCCCTTATATATTAATATGATGTAGGATTAATTCCTGCGAGTTGGAGTCGAACGGTTACGACCTCCTCCGGAAGACCGGCTTGGTGTAGTACTTCTTGACGGTGTGCGACTTGGAGTGACACTACGGGAAGGAGTTCTACTAGGAGTACGGCTCGGTGTCACGCGTGGCGTTCTGCTTGGCGTTACGGTGCGAGACGGCGCTCTGCTTGGCGTACGACTTGGGGTAACACGTGGCGTTCTAGTCGGAGTTGTACGCGGGGTTCTACTTGGTGTAGCACTAGGAGTTCTACTTGGACGTGGTGTCGTTCTTGGCGCTCTGTTTGTACGTGTTGGCGTACGCTGAGGAGTTGCCTGACGTGATGGTGCACGGCTAGGAGTAGATGTAGAAGGTGTTCTGCTTGGTGCGCGATCAGGCGATGTATAGACACGTGGATTGCGTGATGGAACTCCTGATGTGCGGGTTGGTGATTGCGTAGAAGGGGTAGTCGTACTAGGTCTTCCCTGGGTCGCTGTTGCAGTGCGATTCGCAGGTGGACGCAAGTAGTCGTAACCAGCGGTTGTGCGTTGGCGAGGCTGAGCCTGACTAGGAGTTGTAGAGGTATTGCCTACTACTGGGGCGCCTGTACGCGGTTCGCGCGTTTTGACGCGACCACGTGGGTCAAAGTTTCTTGAACCTGTTCCAGCCTGACTTGATGTGCGTGCTGGATTGTCGCGGTGTGCCTGACGGTAGCGTGTGTAGCCACTATTATTGTTGGCGCCTGCTCCCAGGCCGTTTCCGCCAGAGAATGTGCCTTGACGATAATAGCTCGGTGGACAATATGCATATCCTCCACCAAAACCTCCGCCACCGAAGCCTCTGCCGGCCCATTGATTTCCTCCAAATCCTCCAAAGCCACTACTACCATACCAAGGCGTATAGCCATAATAACTATTAACCCAAGGGTTATAATAGTTTACGGTGTTCCACTGATTGTATACATAAGGATTGTAAAAGCCCTGGTAGATGCTTGCGCTCCATCCTGGGTTATAGCCCCAAGACACACCAAAACGTGGATAATTCCAATTATGCCAACCACGCTGATTCCAGGTATTCCATGAAGGAGTACCTATTACGTAGTACAAATCATTGGTGTAATACGGATCGAAATAGCGGAAGCCTGTTCGTGTATTGTTAAAACGGCGAATACGACGAGAAAAATGGAAGTCATCTTCTTCGTAATAGTAGTCGTTATAGCTTCTGCCACTACGGTCAGGTGATGAGTAAACAGGTGCGCCTGAGGATGAGCGGTTCTCATCTGCCCGTGGGTTCTCATTGGTTTGAGCGCTTGGAGCAGGTGATTCTGTATTTGCAACGTCGTCTGATGAATAATAAACATCATCATACTCGGAACTGTAATAACGAGTGCTGCTACAACTGGCTGCAAGCAATGCAAGTCCAGCTATTGCTCCCCATAGGATTATGTTTCTTTTCATCATCACGTAGTTTTGGTATTGTAGAATCGATTTTAAATAAAAATACAACCTTTCGACGGAATATTGTAATTCAGGTCATTCTTTACTCGCTATTGTGTACGAATATTGAGCATCCGTGTTAGCATACTCGACGGTACCATACGAATACTCGATTTATGGTAACAGTGACCAGACTTCCCCATTTCCATATTCAAATCCTACAATGCCCTCGAGTGCCGTAAAGTATATCGCTACAACATCAGAAGGGTCTGTTAGGTTTTCATCTTTAACGACATACACATTTGTGAAGGTTCTGGTGTCCAGTGTTAGGGTAGCCACAGGCTGAGCACCTGGCAGAAACCACTTTCCATTCAGTTGATTATCAGCTGTTATCTCCAGCACATCGCCACTGTCCTCCGGCTTAGTTTCTGGTGTGTAGTTTAAAAAGTCAGGGCGAATAACGATGTCGAAAATGGGTCTCCCAAGACCTGAAGTTAATCGTGTCGATATCGCCTCTCCCTGATACTGGTCACAGCACTGTCCGCATCGCTCATCGATAGAGCAATTTTCAGCATAGTTTTCAGGGATGCTATTCGCATTGCTATAGTTCGCTATCATCGTGGTTGATTCATGGGCAAACTGGACCGTAAGTGTTCCAGATGATGCATATTCAGTGAAGTTTCTAGATGAAGAGGAAACTGGAAAATATCCCAATTCAATCCCGTTGCATTCTCCACAACAGCTTTGGAAGAGTAGGCAAGAGAGTAAGACGATGAGGCTAGAAAATAGTGTTCGCATAGTTTGTTCTTGGTTTTTTGTAAAAATAACGCATAAAGTCATGCCGTGCAGTTGGAAAAGTCATGATAGATGACACGGTTTGGTGAAATTTCGGCGCGATTTTGGCTGAGCTTATATTAAAACTCAACCATATGAAACAGCTTAATTTCATTTTGGGAATATTGGCGCTATTCGCTTTTGTCCCTAATATATATAGTCAATCTGGATGCTCTACTTCTGGATTGCAAGTCGGCATAAGCACAGGAGTACCGCTTATTCAGGGCGAAGTACGCGCTGTGCCTCGCTTGGGAGCACTTTCGCTCACCGTTGAAAAACCCCTTTCCTGTCGGCTGAGCCTTCGTTACCAACTGGTAGCCTCAGACGCCAGAGGGCAAGACTGGCGGCCTTCACAAGTTATGAACGATAGTCGTTTTAGAAACTATCGCAACCTTGCCATCGACCAAAGCCTACAGGCAGTTGTTCGTCTTAATCCGATGACTTCAACTTCCCGTTGGTATCTAAGTTTAGGATTTGGGGCTATTGCATATCATACTGAGACTGATATTTTGGATGCAAATAGCATGCTTTATAGCTATGAAGGCTTCGCAGGCCCAACCTCTTTTGCTGATAGAGGTCAGGTGCTTGATGCGCTTGCCGAACTTCAGGATCAATTTTATGAAACACCGCTTCACGGAGATCCACTTGCCGCGGGTTACCGCAAGGATTTGAAAGTAAGTCCTTCCCTTATTACAGGCCTTGGGCTCGACTTGCCTCTTTCTTCCAGGGTCGACCTTAATCTTCAATACCGTATTTCATGGCATGCCAATGCATGGCTCGACGGATTTAATGCAGATAGAACAGGAATGGCTACCGGAAAGGACATCGTTCATCTTCCTACTGTAGGTCTGAGTGTTCGTTTAGGTAAAGTAACATCTTGTATTCCTGTTGAGGTCGAAGATGCTCCTGAACCATTAGCGAGCGCTCCGCAGGATGCTGCTAATCAGGCTCAGCTTGAAGCGATAGAGGTTAAGTTAAGCAAGATAGAAACTCAAATATCAGACCAGGCAGCTTCCCAAAAAGCCTCCGAGCAAGCGTTGAAGGCTGATATTAAAAGGCTTGAGGAGGTAAAAACCGCTAAAAGCACGATGCCTGACATTCAGATGGGGCTATTTTTCGAGACAGGCAAAAGCGAAATTACCGTTGCTCATTATCCTACTCTTGCGCAGCTTTCTGGCTATCTGGAAGCTTATCCCGATGCGCGTGTGCGTATTCAGGGATATGCAGATGCAGCAGGAGATGTAGAAAAAAATAGACTACTTTCAGAAAAAAGAGCGAGTGCAACTGCAGAGTTTTTGGCTAAAACATTTGGAGTGAACAGCGAAAGAATAGATATCGAAGCCATGGGAGAAGGTGTACAGGCTGTAGAGGATACGGCTAATGCCTACCAGCGCAGAGTACAGATTACGCTTTTGCGCTAAAAAAAGGCCCTGAAAAATTGAAGCGATCCAATCTAAAAGAAAGGATCGCTATCAAACCAAAAGCTGCGTAGGTAAGAACGAAGTTATTTTTCCCATTCCATTGTGAAAATGGATGTGTTTTGATGTCTGGATGGAGCAGGCTCAACCTTTTGAGTCTTACAGGCCTTGCTGCAATTACTCGCCTTCTGAGTGCCCTGCTCCGCTATGACGGGCAGGAGCAGGACCCCCATGAGGCAAATTAGTACTGAGAACTTTCTTTTCACGTCTTTAAGCATTTAACACAACAAGGATGGAGATTATATGCTAAGTGTTGCACGACAATTGAAAAAAGTTTCAATACTACCGAATTGTGTAGGCACGAAGATTGCAACCAGCTTGTAACAGCACAGACAATACGAGTAAGCTGTTTCGCAGGTGAGGGTACAACCTCACATCAGTGGAGGGTGCCCTATTTTATGGGGCGCCCTTTTTTTCTTCTAAAATATTAAAAGATTGTTGCTGAAAAGTTTGCTCCCAAAACTTCAACCTATATATTTGCATTCCCTTTGGAAAACGGGGCTACGGATTGGTAGTTCAGTTGGTTAGAATGCCGGCCTGTCACGCCGGAGGTCGCGGGTTCGAGTCCCGTCCAATCCGCTTCTAACGTAAAAGCCATCTTCTCAATGAGAGGATGGCTTTTTTAGTTGAAAGTGCATCGTGCAAAATGGAAATCGGAAAGTAAAATTCGCCTACCTAGCACTTTTAGTTTTTTACTTTCTACTGAAGTTGTCTAACGAAACCAAAAAGGTTGTCATGTCGAGCCGCGAAGCTGGCGAGACATCTTGACTTTTAGCATTCTAAGTCGACAAAGTCAAGATTTCTCCTCAGCTACGCGAGTCGAAATGACAATTTTGCTAAAAAAT
>JBGCFB010000197.1:0-10983 GCA_045106685.1 Bacteroidia bacterium
CCCCAGGACCCGTCCAGGCGTACTCTGCCCCTGGCGTCAGGCTCGCCCTCAGCCTCAGGGTATCGCCAGCACAAATCATCGTATCGGACATGGTGTTCACCTTTAAAGGCGGCGTCACCACGACGGTGCCCCACAAGGTATCCGAAATGCCAAGGCAGCGATTATGCAATTCCAGGGAAACGCGATATACGCCTGGCTCATCATAAGCATGCCGCGCTACAGGCTGAAAATATTCCTTTCCATCACCCATATTCCAGATCGTCTCGGCGAGGGATGAATCTATTTGCGAAATAAAGGTAAAGGTATCAGTCAGGCAACCGCCCTCAGGAATGAGGCCTTTGGCCTGCATATCCAGCAAGGAAAAACCCGTTCCAATGGGAAAGGCGTAGGATTCCAGCCTTCCGTAACCCGACAAGTACGCCGCCACACCGCAGCCTCCAGCCTCCAGTTTATGCTTACCCAGACTGACGCGTTTGCGCGCCCAGAAGAACTCCGACGCGCCTGGCACTGGTTTGAAGTCGTAGACTGTATTGCCGTCCAGTTTGACTGAGTTTGCATCCGCAGCGCGAACGACCAAGTCCAGTTCCTGCACACCGATTCGCGCTTGAGAAGGTGCCCAAAAGACGGCTTCCTGTACCGACTGCCGAATATGATTCACCATAAAGAGTGAAGGGTCACTTTGGAGCGACTCGCCGCCGTCGGCGGCGCAGCCGTAGCCCGTAAGATAACGCGCCACCTGAGCAGGTCTGCTCGTGCGAATATGCATAGGGTTGTCGCGCAGACTCAGCTCCCAAAATTCGCCCTCATACAAGGTCGTAGTATAGCGACCATCGAGAAATACTTCAGTTCCTTTTCCTGCCGAAATGATGCGCACGATATCAAATGCGCCCTGGCTACTCGGCACCACGACAAACTCTTTTCCAGCAGACTCGATAGGGCAAAGTTGGGTGAATAGATTATCGGGTGCGCGGCATGAGGTTGGAACCTGGGTCCACATATTACCACTAAAAACGGCGACAGGTTTATTGGCTGATATCTGGGAGCCGGTCAGATCGGAGGAGTAATGTCCGGCCTGTACCTGATAGGTTTCTCCGGCATCCAATGTGATGGTGATCGGTCGGCCCGGACCGCGATTACGGTATGTCCGTGCCGTCGGGTGGATATAGACTTCGGTGTTGTTCTTGGTGGCGAGCACAAGAAACTCGGCCGGATGGCCGTGATCGTCTTCAAAGTGTCCGTTGTAGGTTACGGCGACATATTCTCTGCCCAATGAGGCGATGGGAAAGATGAGCGCAGCGTCGGAACGTGCATTGCTGAATTGGTGGGCAAAGACGCTGATCGGTTCCGTCGCGGTGATCCAAACGGAGAGGTTTCCCTTCTTTTCGGAATCGAGGGTTTCGACTTCTTTGGGAAGCTCTAGCTGGACGGCATCGTCGGTATTGATCGTAAGTTCCTTTTCCCAGCTAAGCGCTGGAATGCGCACCTTCACCAGCGACTTTTTGCGGGTCGTCAGGTAGAGCTTTTTGCGGTTTTCATTATAGTCAACATGCTCCATAAAGGCCAGCACAAAGTGCTTTCCCTCCTGGCGCTGCCCTTTTGCAATAGACAGACAGCATAACATCAGACAAAAAATGAGCGCGTGCTTCACACCACGAAGATGCAAGGGTTTTTTGAATTTGGGATTTGCCTTATTCTCTCCCTTATATCAAGGCTCCCTCTGAGTGCTAAGTCGGATTTCGAGTTGGGGTGTAGGTTAGCGTGCAATCCGACTTGAAGTCAGCAGGGCTAAAGGCCGGGATTCATTTCACCTAATCTTTTTAAACTCTAAGTCTCCTAGCTTTAAGGTTTTCTTATTTTTTTGATAAAGAACGACCTCCTTAAAAAAACTTGAAGTTGGCGCTCGTCCCGTTTCATGATCCATATGGATTTTAACATCTAAGGGGAGGTCATTGGTATTTCGAAGAAAAACCCTGGAAACGGTTGGGCCAGTATACGCTTGATTTACAAAAGGATCTTCGCTCAAATAGATGGTTATCTCATATTCAACCCCGTACAATTCTTTCAAATGAATTTCTGTTGGATGAAATCGATCGCTCCAAAATCTTACGTACATAACGGTACATCCTTCTGGAGGATTTATCCTGATCTCTCCTGATTCATCCGTTAGACCAGTGAAGTCAAATTTTTGTCTGCTTGTATCTCTGCAAAAAACCTTGACCTTAGATAATGGTGTACTATCTCTTAAGGTCAAAACTTTCACATTCATCTCGACTAGACTATCATTCTTTTGGTTCAAAATTTCCACAATATGTTGGGAAGGAATCTCTTGAAAAAACGCTAGCCTAATCGAATCTTTATCAATGTTATATGTACCAACAGCCTCCGGAATGGCATAACAATTTTCATCATGAATAAATACAAACCTGCCCGAATCATATAATTGAATAATGTCTCGGGTTAACCCTTCTTTATTGATTCTGACATAGGATTCTAACTGCCCCAAAATCACAGTGGAACAGCATACAAGGCTTATTAGCATCCATATTTTTAGCTGGATTTTCAATATTTTTCTTTTTTCATACTCCCCAGCGTTGAGTTAATTCGGATTTCGGGTTGGGGTGTAGGCCAGTGTGTAATCCGACTTAAAGCCAGATGACCATTGGCCGGGTTTCAGATTAAGTACATTCCATCGCCACTTTCCAGAAATCTGAAACCCGGCCAGCGTTAGGGATATAACATTAAGCTTTCGTAATAGCCAAATGTTATGATTTTTAGCTACTACACATGCCTAACGAGATAATCTATGTGCTTTTCTGCCAATTCATTAATGATTGTGGCTTGCGAGTAACCCAGTCAGCGATCGCCAAGCCTATTACTTCAACCGCCTTTCCAGCTGGTAGCGGTATAACGATGGCACATTTTCGAGCACTTGATTAATGCTTGCTATATATGCGCTCGGCTCATAGAACACTTGCACGTTATGATTTGCTGTAATCCCTACGAGTCTGGCTAGAGGGCCATCTTTCATGCCATTTAATGTTATTGGCAATTCAGAATCAAGGCCATCTAAAAAGTGAACATGAATATTCCAAAATGTGCTAAATGCGCCATGAGACGGTTTCCAATAACCAGCTCCGCCACCTGCAAATAATGGATATGATCTATCTGAGTTTGGGGCAACATGAACCTTGATATTATCAAATAGGTTTTGATGATTGGCACCGGAATGCTGGTCTAAAATTGGATCAACAAAAACCTCGCAATTCGAATAGACACTCTTTGTTGCAAACGTATTAAAGCTCAGCGGATGCACTGCTTTATTATACACCTTTATTCCTTCGGCCAACACGTTATAGGTACCCTGCATCATGACGGTATAATGCGCATGATTCTCACCTTGCGTTACAATGTTACGCATCGTGACATTGGCAATTTCCTCCGTGATGATACCGCTATCCGCATTTTCAATGATTACATTTTTTACCCAACTATTGTACACACGCGTTAAGTAAATGGCATTAAAGCCTTGCTCTACATGATGTGCTACTCTAGGCGCTTTGGGGAAGGTTACTTTAAAATTTTCTATTCCAACTTCCTCAAGGTGCTTCCATGCTACCAATTGTGCCTTATAAGATGGTTTTATAGCAATGGTTAATGGTGCATTAATCGTGATTGTATTTCCTTCTATTTTCAGGATCTCAACCTGTTGTTTCACGAGCGGTAAATCAGGAAAATTCCAGTGATGAGAGCCGACCTTTGCCACCTGGTCTTTATACAAACCGAACATTAATGCACCCCTCTTACCCTCTTTATTGAAAAGCTGTAGCTCTACAATATCACCCACGTTGAGATCCTTAATCGCGGACGCTTCGATGACAAAATCACCTCGCTCTCCGGATGCGATATTAGCCAAAACCGTAGGTGGTTTATCGTATTTCTGAAGGTAAGATTTGACCCGCGTATTCGGCACTTTCGTCCAAATAAAACCGCCAGACCAGGCATATTGCGAAAACGGCAAATCGATGTTGTTTTCTTTTTCGCGCTGCCTTTTATCAAATTCGATAAGGTATTCTCGTAGCTCTGTGAGTTCAACGGGATCTTTAACATACATCAACGGCCTGGGGCAATGTAATTCAGTTCCATTGGCTCCTGTACCTGCTCCACGGATCACAAAATTGCTGCGCTCCACATACAGGATGTCACTGAGGATTATTCTACCTGCAGGTAATTGCAAGGTCACTTTACCATCCAATGTAGAAGCAGCTTTAATCGCCATTTTTAAAGCCCTGGAGTCATCAAGACCATCATTTGGTACCACACCATAGTCTGTAGCATGAATACGTGTACCAGCAGACACAGGGATCGCGCTTTCTCCGTTATGGTAACCTGCAAAGCTAAAGTCTGGCAGATATGTGCTATCCGCTTCTGATGTAGCTTTGAGAATGTCAGGAACGGGAAGCCTTTGGCCTTTGGTCTCCACAATATGACTACAAAAAATAAGGAGAACGAAAGTGGAAATCCACAAGCTGTTACGCGACATAGTTATCTCTGGCTTTTAAAAATTTACTCTAATGCTAAAGTACAAATCTTTGTATTCCATAAAATTCTCATATGCTAACCCGAAAGAAATGTTACTTACTGGAAATTCAGTATTGAAAAAAAAAGACTTAAAAATTTCAGCTTTATAATTAATCCGATTATTAAATATTGAGGTCGAAATATTCGTACTCATCTTGGTTTTTGGAAACCATTTAGAAGCGTAAAAATGGCCTCCAATTTTATCGTAATTTCTGCTTAAATAGTCTAATCCAACTCCTATACTGAGGTCTTTTTTGAGGTTTAAACCGTATTTTATTTGATGATTTTCGAACTTATTTTTAATGTCGTTGATATTGACAATTCTATCCTGATAACTATATGATATAAAATCTGAAAGATTAGATTTTTTGTAAAATATATTCGATTTGGCTAATCGTAGATTCAGGTGATGAAATCCGTTATTGTCAAAATTATACTGCAATGAGGCACCAGCGTTTACTTTTGTTTTTCCGATATATCTAGGTGAATAAGTTGAATAAAAACCTAATGGTAATTTTGTAGCTCCGCTATAACCTAATTCCAAAGGGTTTGATATATAACACCTATATACTATTCCGCCAGAATTGTAACAACCTGTCTTTGGCAATGTGTTTTTAAATGAAGTATAAACCTCTTTTAAGCTTAATGTGTCGGACAGTTTTTTCACTAAATCTAAAACAATAATTGCTTCTGGAATTGAGTCTTGTGCAGATGGTGTCCAGTAGTTTTTTTGCCAATAGATTTTTTTATCAGAATGTTCTACAATGTAGGTTACTCCGTCAAATCCTTGTCTCCATTTTTCTATATTCTTATCTGATGGTAATTCTAAAATTTTAGCGTTTTGTACAATATTATAGATGTCCTCTGATTGTTTTGGTGTCAGAAGAACTTTGTTTTTCAGTGTTTCCCTTTGACCTCTATTAGCCTTTTTAGTGTGATAAATATAATTGGTGATTGAGCCATATATTCTCGAACTGTCTTTTGTTATTTCAATTACCTGCCCGTGATTCCAAAACCTAAAATTGAACTCATCTTGTGATTTTTCTAAATCTTTCAAGCCCAATTTTTTCCGAAACTCAACATTTCTTTTATACCAAAAAGTTGTGTCTCCTTTTATTTCCTTCGTTTGGGAAAGCATTGACTGAAATAAACATAGAAGTGGAATTGTGATAATAAATAGTCTCTTCATTTGCTTGCGGGTAGAACCCATATATACGCAATATTGCGTGCATTCCACCTACTAAATTGGATTTTAGGCGAAAATTGAATCGCGGATAATCCGACATAGCCAACCGGTCTAAGGCCGGGATTATTCTCCGCATATTTACTGAGATTAAGGCACTTATTCTCAGTATCCTCCTCTTAGTTCCCACAGATTTCCTCTGAGTGTTCTATCATGCTACCTAAACTGTTTCGGCTTCAAATTCATACTCGCATTCTCAGCGACTTCCAAAATTCGCTTTTGCCTCGTCTCTTTCCTTTTAGCTGAAATAACCCAGTACAATAATATCTTTTTGGCAGACTTGCTAAGGCTCTCAAAGTATTCCATTGAGCCTTTATGATTTTCAAATGCTGCTTTCAAATCTTCTGGAATAACCAGCGCTTCAACATCATCTAATAATGTCCAGGAGCCATTGTCTTTTGCAATTTCAATGCTTCTGAAACCTGCTTCTTGCATAAGCCCTTGCTCAACTAAGGTATCCACCTTTTCCTTGTTGATTTTTGACCAGTTACTTTTTGCTTTTCGCTTGCTGAAATACTGCCTGTATCTCTCATTGTCTATGGTCTTTTTGACACTGTCAATCCAACCAAAACAAAGTGCTTCATCCACTGACTCACTCCAGCTCAGGTTATAATGAGGGGATTTTTTTCTGTAAAAAATGAGCCAAACCGCATCTTTTTCTTTGTGATTCGACTCAAGCCACTTTCTCCAGTCTTGTTTGTCATCAGGGCAAAAGCCTTCGACGTCTTTCATGCTTTGGTTTGGGCTTAGGGGTGGCTAATAGCGATAGCGTATGCAATATCACAAGCCATCGCACTATAGTCAAATGTAGCCCAATTAATGCCTCTTAATCCCATAAGCCTCGCTGGCTATTTCAACTGCTTCAAACCAGTTATTCCAACTCGTCTTCTGCTTTTTAAAGTCCTTAGGAAATGGGCCGCTAGCAAAGAAAAATTCAGTGGTATTGTCTTCCTGATCTTCCATGATGAGCATCTTTTCAGAATAATGGAATCCATCTCTGTAATAATCGATATGCATATAATAATTGCCGAAGGCCATTCCGACACTTCCTTTTGCCTTTTCTCCATCAGAATCGAGGTGCAAGTGAACTCTGGCGTCTGGATTCCATTCAGATGAGAAAAATGCTTTCTGGTCAAATTTTTCACCAAGTTGTTTGAAGTAATCGGTCTTGGTGATCGCACCCCAAATATCCTTTGTAGAAGCTTTTACCACAGAGTTTGAATAGAAGAATGGCTGTGGACCCTTTGCAGCAACTTCGTCCTCGGAAAGAAACTTTACATCCTTCAACCAAGCAGAGCCATTGCCTCCATTTGGAAAGCGGTAGCCTACGACGGTATCCTCCTGAACGACGATGGCCTGAATAACGATAGCCAGTTCGCTCCTACGCATATAGTCCATATACACGCTGGCCACTCGTGGAAGGTCCATTTCCAAAGCCCTCGCGTCAGGATATTTTGCTGTATCGACTTTGATAAGGGACATGTTCGCTTTAAGCTCCTCCTCGGTCGGAAGACGATTTGCTATCGCTGGAATCTCATCCAGTTTCTGAATATCCACAGGTACAAAACCGAAATTATCAGGACAGTACCAGCCACCGTATTGGTGCGGTTCTACCCTTTTTGTTTCGACGGGTTGAGCTTCTTCAGGTACTGCCTCTGAAAGCTCCTTGGCATTTTGTAAACCGCTGCATGAAACGAAGATCAGCAGTATGGAAATAATGGCGGAAATGGAGATTCGATTATTCATTGTTTGCGTTTTTTATTGGGAACGGAGAAGAAATAAATAATCAATTTTGCGCTGCAACTTTTTTATTAGGCATAAAAAAAAGAGTCCGACTATAGCATGCTATTTGAGGATTTCTTTTGACATAGCGTAATGAGAAAGGAGCAAGCAAAAAGATGATTTATTTATCGACGTTCCCAAAGCTCCACATACTTTTTGAACTACCGCATGAATCAATGTAAAAAGCGTGTAAATTAATGTAAATGCACTGTGAGTGCTTGTTTTTGGGCTAAATCTGAAATTGTTAATCACTAATCGTCAATTACAAAACCACCTTACCGACACACAAATATCTGCTTCCCGGAAGAATCGCTAAATGCTTCTTCGTCAAATGATCCAAACTTATGGATGACATCAAAGCCGCTCGATTTCAGGTATGAATCTAGCTCTTGAGGGAAAAACATACGCATGTCCAGATTCTGACTAGAATCGAACTCGCCATTTATATAATAATGCCACTCGATGCGGTTGATCTGAGTGTTACTTTCATAGCGCATTGTCTGTTTTATCAATACTTCTCTACCGTCGCTGGTGGTGTATTCCGCTATTTGCTGTTCAGCTTTTTCGCATTCAACGATAAACTGAATATTCGGATTAAAGCAATCGAATATACATGAGCCACCTTTTTTGAGATGTTTTTTTACTGCTCCAAATGCCTGAAACAAATCCTCATTTTTATATAAATGATGGATGGAATTAAAGGGAATAAAGATCAGGTCGTATTGCGCTGGCAAGTCCAAATTTCGAATATCGGCCTCTATAAAGGCGATATCCAGGCCTTCTTCTGAAGCTCTGAATTTCGCCTTTTCAAGCATGCTGGCAGTGAAGTCTACGCCGCTAATATCATAGCCTTCCCTGGCAATGGGGAGCGTAAGTCTGCCTGTACCACAACAAAGCTCCAGAATGCGGGCATCCTTATGCTGTGGCAGCCAGCGCTTATAAAATTCCAGATCGGCCATGTCGGTATTCAGGCCATCATACATGTCTGCGTCGTAGATGAGCTCGCCGACTGTGTAGCTGTTTTTCATACTCCTAATATCTGCCACCACCACCATAACCACCGCCACCGCCGCCACCGCTTTCTCTTTTAGATCCACCATTAGGATCTTCTGCCCGTTCCACACGAATTGTTTCTCCATTGAGAGGAGATCCATTCAAATTCTGAATAGCACTCAGGCCTTCATTTTCATCTGGCATTTCCACGAAACCAAAACCCTTGCTCCTGCCAGTAGCATCATCCTTAATGATTTTGACTAAGGAAACGTTGTCATAACCTTCAAAAAGGTTCCTAAGCTCATGATCAGTGGTATCATAGCTTAATTTTGTTATCATAATGTTCATTGTTCAAATTTTAAAGGTGTAAGTATTACCATCATACAGGAAGAGGTTTGGCAGTATAAAAAGCCTTTCTCACACACCTGAATTGGCTATTTATAAAGGTACTATTGTTTTTGTGAAAATCCATCTATTGAATTAAGCTCAAAGCTTACATCCCCCAGTAAATGTCTCGTACTACTCCTGTTTCGATCCAATCTATTAACATGGTTTTCTCCAGGTGCGTCTTTGATCATAAAAATTAATAGAAGCTAATCTGGCATTCGTAGAAATAAATCCTTCGTTCGCAAAAAAAAGTGGGAGTTGGCGTGAGGGAAGGCTAGCATTATGAAAGTTTATCACTCCTAACTCTTTCACTAATGCGAACTTTTACGATAATCGGGCTGCTCTTCAGCTGCCTTTCCTTACACGCCCAGATCTATGTAGATACTGACGCCACAGGCACCAATGATGGCACCTCCTGGGCAAATGCATTCACCTTTTTAGACACAGCACTTTCCTCTGCATCGGTCAATGATCAAATCTGGGTTGCAGAGGGTATATACGTGCCAAGAGACTCGTTTATGTCTGTCCTTATTTTATTCCCTATTACAAAAGACATCAAACTATACGGGGGATTTGATGGGACCGAAACCATGCTGAGCGAACGCGATCCTGTCCAGCATCTTACGATTTTGTCCGGGGATGTAAACGGCGACGATATTGCGGGTGATTTCCTGAATAATCGAACCGATAACAGGGAGGCTATTTCTTTCATCGCTGATTCTATTTCATCTGCCACGATTATCGACGGATTCACGTTTCGTGGAGGACATGCGGCTGGCATCATTAATAATATTGGGGCTGCCATGACCATGGCAGGAAGCCCGCTTATCCGAAACTGCATCTTTACCAATAACTACTCACGCAGCGCTGGAGGAGCTGTTTTCATCGGCTTTTCAGATGCGGTCTACGCCGTTATTGAAGACTGTGCGTTTAGCGAAAATCTATGTGACGGATTTGGTGGAGCCATCAATGTTCAGGATGTGCGCCTTGACGGTGATCCCTTACAGATCATCAACTGCTCCTTCACTGACAATGAAGCTGACAATTCAGGAGGCGCGGTGCGTGCGATTAGCAGCGACTTGCGCATCAAGGGATGTACGTTTGACGGAAATGCCTCTGGTAGTTTTGGAGGTGGGCTTTCTGTATATCAAGTGTCCCCTGACTTGAAGGTTGAAGTCGATGACAATTCCTTTATCGGCAATCAATCCAACGTGGGAGGAGGCTTTTTTTACGAGCCAGAAAATACCGGAAACTCAATAACGGTCAAGCATTGTGATTTCAAAGACAATACTGCTAACGCAAATGGAGGAGGTCTCCGCTTTTTCTTCGATCCTGCGGGTAGAGATGTTGACGCTAGCATCCATCATTGCACCTTTGAAAGAAACTATGCTGAAAAATTCGGGTCGGGAGCGAATATCACGTTCGCTGCTGCTAATGTAGGTGTAGATGTGGATAGTTGTATGTTTAGTGAAAATAGCTCAGCGCCCACGGAGATTGGGGGATCCCTAATAATTTATTCAGGTGCACCATCTTCCTCATTGCAGTTGAGTCACACTACCTTCACACAGAATTTTGGATTTCAGGGAGGAGGATTACTTATTGAAACGGGCACGGGAGGAGAATTGACGACGATGGTTCAAAACTGTGATTTCACTCAAAATACGGGTTCCTTTTTAGCTGGAGGCATGTCTGTGGTTGTACAGCAAGGGACCGAGTTACTGGACTTGAATATCATGGACTGCACGTTCGCTGAAAATCGAATGATTCGCCGTGGGGGCCCAAGCCGGGGATCGGCGATCTTCCTGGGTCATGCAGACGCTGACTACGATATAAATATCAATCGATGTACGTTCACGGGAAATAAAAATGAGAATGGAGCCGCAGGAATTGAGATTCGAGAACTGGCTCACGCACAACAAGAGTCCGGTGCCAAAATAGCCATTGAAAATAGCCTCTTTGCCCAGCATGACACCGGTGAAACCGTTATTGTATTTACCAAA
>JBGCFB010000198.1:0-3189 GCA_045106685.1 Bacteroidia bacterium
TTGATCTTTAATAAAATGCTACTTTTACAAAAAAAACAATGAAAGATTTTTAACAAAAATTACGTTGCGTCTATTTAACACCTAACCTTTTTGCTTATATCGTTTTTTTTTGATTTTTTTGAAAAATGATGTGTTGATCAAAATTCACTTGCCCCGTCTAACCCATCAGTGGGTAGCGCTTCGCTGCCCGTTTACGCACACTTTAACACACTGTAATTGTATGAAAAATTGTATTCATTTTTTTCTGCGCCTCGCTATGCTCGCTATGATGCTCGTAGCTGGTTTTTATGCTAATGCCCAACGTTCGTGGCCAAATGAAGAAACCGGAAACCCAGAACCGCTATGGTGCGATGAGCCTTGTAATGTCAATACCAGGAGACACATTCAGGTAACGTTTGATAACCCTACTGGCCAACCTATGATAATTAATTCTTACACATTTGATGGTGTGACCGTAGACCCGCTTTACTCGAATGCCAACAATAGCCAGCCTGTATTACTAAGTGCTGAATTTATTGAGTTTAATGAAAGGCTCCCATCTGGTAAACCTGGCCCATTGGTTTGCTCATCACCTGATCCTATGCCAATTCTTCTATCTGCGGGAGGATATTATGTTATCCCAGCTGGGTCTCCAAATTGTTTTCATTTTCCGCTTACCGTAAACCCTTTCACAAGGGTCCATATCGTAGCTGAACTCTCAATACAATTTTGCGACAATTCTCAGAATAGTCTTACTCAAGGAACATATGAACTTCAGATGAGCGAAAACCTAACAGTCGATCAGAGCGCAATGACGTACTATCAAAATCTCGGTTATATCGTGAATCCGATCGGTGGTAATATGATCAATGTCGAGGGATATAACATAACTGCACCATTAACTATCACTTGCGATTTTGAGAATCCTACTGATCTCCTAGAAGACGGTAGACTTGCCTCACTGGATGATATTACTTCAAATATCACCCTAAGCCCAAACCCAGCATCTAGCCGCAGCAACTTCACTTTCGAACTTGAGCAGGATATTAGTACAAGTCTAAGCCTTTATGACAATGCTGGCAAGCTCGTCAAGACTTTCTGGAAAGATCGCAATTTTAATCAAGGGAAGCATGAAGAGTCGCTGGATCTTGTAGGCCTTTCAAAAGGCATGTACATGGTAAAATACGAAGCTGCAGGCAAGACACAGTTTAAAAAACTTGTTGTAATGTAGTGCAGTTTTAGATAAATCATATATTTGAAGAAGAGGCTTTCATTGTGAAAACCTCTTCTTTCTTTTTGGAACAATATGCTGCATCATTTTCTCACTCAAAATAGCCTCAGCGCTATTTTACGATTATTGGCTATTATTCTAGCCTTGTTTCCAATATCACTTCATTGCCAGGACTCTGAAACCTCCTGGAAGACTCTGCAAGATTCTGTTGTAAAGGCAACGATTGACTGGGATTCTCCTGAGCGCTATGAAAACTTGTTGCGTCGCTACCAACATGCTCTCCCCGCAAATGCGCCTTGTGAAACAAAAGTAGACCTCTCTAATCTTTTTTCAGAATATTTTAGCAATAAGCGAAATATGGATTCGGCAGGTTTTTATACTGAAAAAGCTTTAATTGTCTTATCCGATTGTCCAGAAAAAAATGACGCCTTTAGAAGTAATTTCAACAGAGTCAAATACTTGTTTAATACAGGAGATCTACCAAAGTGTGTGTCTCTTGTAAAATCGATTGAGGAAAGGGGAATTGAAATAAGGGAGAATCTAAATGCACAAATGGAGCTATACATCTACTATTTGATTGCATTGATTCAGCTAGAAAATTATTCTGACGCACTTTACTTTGGCAAAGCAAAAACGATATCTGTTATGGATTCTGTTGTGTTGGGTCAGGATGCAGCAGCTATCATTACGTTCAATGAACTTAGGGCTGCTGCGGCAGCAATGCGTAGCCATAATTTTCCTGAGGCCAAGAAACTAATGCAGCATGCAATTTTTACTCAAAAAAAGTACTGCCCAGAGGATACAGTCTTGATTTCAAGGGCATATCATGACTTGGGCTGGTTGTATTATGAGGAACAAAAATATGATTCTGCTTATAACATTGCACTTGAGTCTGAGAAGATCTTTCAAAGCTTTGTAAACCCCAAGGGGTATGACTTACGCAGTGATGAGTTGCGTTTACAAACCTTATTGGGCGAAACTCGAAACTGGATGGGAAAGCCGAAAGAAGGTTTAAAGCATCTTCGAAAAGCTCTGTCGATAAAACGAAACCTTCAGCCTGGTAATACTCGCTCCTATAGCAAGGCTTCCTTTATGCTAAAAATCGCAGACGCATTTTCATTTGTTCCTAAAAATGATTCGGCAATTACCTATTACCAAAAGGCACTATATCATTATACGAATGACTTTGTGCCAGGTGATAAACCATCGGTTCCACTTGCATCTGACCTCCGCAATAACTCGCGCCTGATGCGCATCTGCCTCAACAACTACAGCAAGGCACTATTGCGGAGGGCACGTATTAATAAGACAAGTGAAGCATGGCAAACCGCCTATCTAGCTCAGCGCCTAGCTGTCATTTCACTTGAACGTGCACGTGAACGCGTAGCGCCCGATAGCCGAGTGATTCTCGCAAATCTTGGCCGAAAGACATATGAGCAAGCCATTGGACTCGCCTTTGAAATGGCTGAAGCAACATCAGCCGATAGCTTGTATCAAATCGCTTTTGATTGGGCGGAAGCTGCTAAGGCTTTTGAGTTGCGGATGAACTTACAGGATGCCGAGGTTGCATTCCAAACTCAAGTTCCGGACGAACTAATTCGTGAAGGGCGTTCCCTAAAGCTGGCTCGCAATTATTACGAAAATGAGTACAAGTCGATGAGCCTGATTCCTTACCCAGACTCAATTCGCTTACTTAAAGCGGAGAAGAAAATGCTCAAAGCTCAGGTCGCACTTCGAAAGTGGGAAGACAAGATGCAAGGCTCCCTTCCTTCTGAAGATGCTCAGCAAGCATTAGCCTCACTATCAGCATCTCAAGTCAGTTCCAACCTTAAGTCCTCCGAAGCCCTCCTCAGCTTCTTCTACGGCGATAGCGCCGTATATGCATTTCTGGTGAAGCCTGACGGCTTGCAGGCCCGGCGGATCGGGAGTCGAATGGAGATGGACGAGCTATTGCGCCCGCTTTTGGATAATCTCGCTAA
>JBGCFB010000199.1:0-3896 GCA_045106685.1 Bacteroidia bacterium
TTGAACAAAAAGAAGCGTAGTCCTTCCTGCTTTTTTTTTTTTTTTTTTTTCTTTTCCTGCTGTGTCATAGGCCAAAGGCGTTTTGCCGTCTTCGAGTACTTGCGTTTTCGCCACCGAAGCCTCTGGCACAGTCAGCCAGGGTTTACCCTGAAATGGGTAGCCTGAATATTGGATATTGGAAACGACAAAAACATGATGCTTGAGTTGAACTCCATCTGCATAGACATCATGATAATAGCCAAAGGGAAGTACTGCGCGGCTACTCACATTATCTGCATGGATAGTATCTACAAATGTGCCGATGGGAGCATCTTTGTCCCACTTGCTTCCTTTTTCCCATTTCCCACTTCTCAACATATCTCTCGCCTGTGCTGTCGTGAGGCGATAGCGCAGGGTGTCGGTTTTGATGTCGAAATTTTGCTGGGCTTGGAGGGAGGAAAAAGCCGCAATGGTTAGGAGGAATAGGGTGAAGAGGCGCATAATGGGGGTTGCTGAGGTTTTGGGATGTAAAGAAACAAGTTAATGATTTTTGGTCATCACATACACGATGTATGTCATCCCGGAAAATTTGGCGAAGAATGAGACAAATTTATCCGGGAACTCCTGTAGCATAGTCAAAGATTACCTCAAACGCCCTGGCCTAACAGGCTGGAGACCCCGGATAATTTTTTTCGTCCCTCAAAAATTTCCGGGGAGACGCTCCCCTTTCGAGCGTGGGTATTGTCAACATCAATATTGAAACCTACAATGGATGGAATTAATTCTACAACATTTTCAAAACCAACAGGCTTCCGCCATGCGGCGCGAGGTCAAGGTTTAGCGTTGTGTCGGGTGTAAGGTTGAAGCGCGTTTCTGTAATGTCCCTAGGCTGTTTGCCGTCTTTGATGATCGTGATGCTACTGCTGCTTTTAATAAACGAAAGCTTCAGCTCTTGCGTCATCGCCTTGGCAGTGCCATTGATGATGGCGACATACCAGGTATTGCCTTTGCGGCGTGCTATCATCGCGGTTTTGCCAAGCTCACTTTCGAGCGGTAGCGTCTCATCCCAGGTGGTGGGCATGTTTTTGACGATGGAGAAAAATGTCGAATCCTGTTCGTACAAATGTGGCGCATCGGGCAGCATGGGAAGCGGGTTGCGGAGCAGCACATACAGCGCCAATTGATGCGCACGCGTGGTCAAGGCCGCCGGCTGTTTCCAGCTGGGTTTGGTCGCGGCATCGCGGTAGCGCATGGCTCCAGGCGTATAGTCCGCCGGACCGACGGCGAGGCGTGTATATGGCAAAATCGCGTCATGACGCGCATCGGCGTCATTGGACCATTTGTTATATTCCAGACCCCGCACAGCCTCGTAGGTGACGATATTGGGGTAGCGCGCTTCCATCCCTGCGAGCGGATATACGCCGTGAAGATTCACCATGAGGTGATACCTTGCCGCCGATGAGGCGATAGCCTCGACTGCCAGCACCGCACGCTGATCGTTCCGATCAAAGAAGTCTATTTTTAGCCCTACCACGCCCATTTTGGCAAACATCTCCATCGTAGATTCGATTTCGGCGATATCATTTCCCAAAGCATTCCACATCACCCATATCCACACGCCAACCCCTTTTTGCTTTGCATAGGTCACGACTTCTTCTACATCCAGGTCTTTATTTCGTTTGTCAAAATCGCGATAGCGTGACCAGCCATCATCGATGTTGATGTAAGGAATATCGTGGCGCGCGGCAAAGTCTACATAGTAGCGATAGGTCGCCGTATTGATCCCCGCTTCAAAATCAACGCCTTCCAAACGACGGTCATGATACCAATCCCATAGCACCCAACCGGGCTTCACCCAGTCATAGGATTCGCTGCGAGGAGGCGGATCGCTCAACAGATATACTAGGTCCTCAGCGCGGCTGAGTTTGTGCAGTGTATCGGCAGAATAGATGATGCGCCAAGGCAGAAAACGGCTGCTGTCCCATTGGGCATGCCAGTCGAAACGCTTGCGCACCATCAGCTTATTTTTCTGAGGCCATTTTTTTACCAAACCCGTCGCTCCCAAAAACTGAATGCTCTCCTTTCTGGGAAAACCTGCAAAATCACTCACAAAGCCTTTGGCAGTTCTTTTCCAAAAAATGCCCGGATAGCCCCGCACATTCGCTTCGGTGAGCAGCAGATTTCCTCCCTGACCAGCAAACTGGAGATTGAGCGGATTCAGCAAGAGTTGATCTTGCTTGATATCGGCCGGCGAGCCTTGTGCATATTGCCCTTCAAAGGGATTCATATAATCCTTTACCGGAGCGCTTATCGCAGTGATATTGCGTTTGGGAAGATTGACTTCCACGCGTTCTTCAAAAACGTTGAAGCCCGGATCACTGCGTTCACCCACAAAAAATCGCATCGCTAATCCGATGTCATACAGGCGTACATACACACCTATCTGATCCAGTTTTGCTTTGCCATTTACTATATTCAAATAGGTATAATCGAGCGTCGGCAGATATCCTCCATGCGGCTTGCGGCGCGCTTCGGTGCGGACGGTGATCATTTTGGCAGGAAAAAAGGGCGGCCCCAATTCTCCTTTACTAAAGTCTGCATCCTGAAGCGTAAGGCTCAGCGCCGACCAGTTCACCAGCGTATCGCCTTCCTGCAACAGGCAATATCGCAGCACCGGACGAAGTTGCATCATCATGGTGAGCTTGCCGTTGGGAGAGACGACTTTGAGGAGCGTGTCTGTGGACTGAGATTGCGCCTGCGCTTTGGTACAGATAAGACAAAGCAGCAGAATAAAAAGGCTTCTAAGAGGATTTTGCATATGTAGATGCAAGATAATGGAAAGGGTGCAAAATGTGTGTACCCTAAATTTTCACAACCTTGGTAGAGACGTTGCATTGCAACGTCTCTACATTATTCAGCATATTCAATCGCGTCGCAAAAAGCCAATATATCCACAATATCCTGATCACTGAGGGTAGGAAAGGCTTGCATCGCAGCTTGATTATATTCGTTCCACAAGGCGACTGCTTTAGGGTCGCCGTCTTTAATAAGCTGGGGGCTATTGCGAGTAAATTCTATCATAAACCTCCAATCCATTTGCATGGTGTATTTTTGGAATACTCCAGCAAGTTGAGGTCCTACTAATTTCCCAATAGGCTTATGACATGAAGCACAGTTTTCTTTGTACAAACGCTCACCATTTACCACATCTGCATTGAAATCAATTTTCAAGCATGGGTTCGTCACAAAATAGAATAACGCTTCCATCGCAAACTGTTCTTTTCTCCGCTGCTTATCTCTCCGCAATTTCGTAAGCTTCTTCTTCTGAAATTCCTGGTCCTTTCTGATATTAGAGTTTTGAGGAAAATCGTCGAACTGCCCGATTGCGCGTTGGAGTTCTTGTTGGGAAATTTCTTCTAATTCAAGGTTGAAAGTTTGTCGTTTTCCTCCAGTAAAAACCTCTTCTGCATAATAGGTCTTTTCACCTTTGTGAGCGATGGCGATTATAATCGATTGCTTCGTCGTAGCGACTGGAATTGTATTCCTATCTGAAATATCGGGACCAAACGTGTTAGTGCCTGTTTTCTTAAAGGCGTTGAGGCATTTGATATAAGGAAAAACAGCATACACCGTCACTAGCTCAAATTCGTCCGCATCCTTTACAGTAGCAACAAGTGGAATTTCAATTCCGATTTCTTTGCCACGGCGTGGCTTATCAATATTGATCCAGCCTGTGCGGGTATTTTTGAAACCATAGCTCGTCATCAGGCGCACCTCACGCTTCCAGAGCATCTTGTTATATTTCTTTTCTACTTGTTCGAATTGCTTCTGCTCACGGCGATCTTGCTTGGCAAGGGCTTTAGCGGCCTTGGAGAGGTCTTTTCGGTTCTTTTTTACCAAACGATCAAACACCTTCT
>JBGCFB010000002.1:0-12637 GCA_045106685.1 Bacteroidia bacterium
TTTTTTAGAAAAATTGTCATTTCGACTCGCGTAGCTGAGGAGAAATCTTGACTTTATCGACCAATTAGCTAAAAGTCAAGATGTCTCGCCAGCTCCGCGGCTCGACATGACAATCCTTTTGGGATTCGTTAGACAACTTCATAAAAAAACCGCAGTTTGGAGAAGACCAAACCGCGGTTACGCATAAAAACCAGTTTCAACCTAAAATAGGCACAGGGAAGTGCCCGCTTAGTATATGAAATACAAGCAAGGTGATGCTATACCCTACTCTTTTTTATTATTTTTTTGAAAAAAAGATCTTCTGCTGCCAAAATCGGCCCTGAGCGCTTATTTGGAGCATATATATACCTGGAGAAAATATCTGTGTTGACAGCTTGAGCTTATTTCCAGGAGTCATTTTTTTCTGAAACCGTAGTCGCCCGTTCAAGTCCCAAATCTGTACTTCGGCGCCGGAGATGAAATTGGCGGGAAGCTGAATGTTTACAAATTCGCTCGCTGGCTGAGGCCAAACCTGCAAGGCTGCGAGCTGTTCTCCAATACCAACTTGTGGAATTGGAATATGGTCAGATTGACCTTCACAGCCGAGCCCATCGATAACGCGAACGACAAGCGCCTCGCTTCCGGCCGGACTTTGGGTATAGTTGATGCCATCAAGGTCTTGGGCTGTAGCACCAGGAATCAAGGCCAGCTGGTCTGTCAGCGTATCTATCCAGTACCATTGATAACGAGTATAGATGCCGGTTTGGGGAATACTGAATGCATTCAGTGTGATGACTGGTTCAGGTAGTGAAACTTCACGAATAATCAATGGAGAAAGGCTTCCTTCACAGCCGAAGCTGTCAACCAAAGTGGCGGTAAGCGTATCGGCCCTTGTCACTTTTGTAGTTGCGCCATTTACTCCGTTGGACCACAGGACCGTAGGGAAGCCTGGAAGAGTGATTTCAATCGTATCGCCTTTACACAGAAAGGTATTGGGGATGCGCTCCATCCGGCTGGGACGCACAACTACCTCGACGGTATCCGAATTGCCACAGCCAGTAGAGTCCGTTGCTACGAGGATGTTGGTGCTGCTTTCTCTTACTATAAAAAATTGCCCACCAAGCTGCCCGTTCCAGAGATAATCCACATGATCACCGCCATCGAGAATGACGCTGTCACCTTCACAGAAAACAAGAGGTCCAGAAGCTATGACGGAAATGGATGGCCCGGGAATCGCGAATGTTTCGACGGTATCGCGGGCTGTACAGCCATTTGCTCCTGTTACTTCTACCCAGAACTCACCGCTTCTTCTCACCAATAAACTTGGTGTAGTATCGCCTGTAGACCAGCGGTATCGGGTGTGAAAACCTGCATCGAGCAGCACGCCATCATTTGCACAGAAGGGGTTTTGTCCAAAAATAAAAATGTTGACTGCGGGAGCGGGTAGTATGGTGATGTCGCTGAAAGTGCTGTCATTTCCATTAGGGCCATTGATCCATAATCGTACGCGAATCGTGGCGACTGCTCCTGGAATAATGGTATGAGGCCCTTGCCCCGAAAGGGTGTCGTTTGTTGTTCCACGCTCAATGATCCATCGCCATGAATTGATGGTGCCCAGGCTGCCATCGTTGAGTGTGAGAGTATCGAATGCGCAAGGTGTGGTATCTGATAATGTGAACGATGCGCGCTGTGCATATGCTGTCGAACACAATAAGATTAGTACAAGAAAAAAGTGGCGATTCTGAAACATGGGCTTGATATTATGAGCTATTTGTATTCAAATATAGTGATTGCCCAAAGTAAAACTGCACTGCTGAAAGACGGATGTCAGCCAAACTGGCCTCTATTTGGCCCAAACATGAGTAGATGCATATACACAAAGCAGGTATCGTTTATATTGTGATCAACTAACCCTTGCTGAATATGCGGAATCGTTTACCTCTCGTGCTGGCAATTGTGCTTGCGATCTTATGTATTTCTGGACTTACCTTTTTTCCCCAATACCAAGCTCCCAAACCTATATCTCCTCCTGAAGGTGGCGAAGGGAATATCCACTTTGTGCCTAACCTTGGGCAGTGGGAAGGGCCAGCGGCTTTTCGGGCAGATTTGGGACGAGGTTACTTATGGATGGAAGAAACAGCCTGGGTATATCACTTCTGGGTGCCGCCCATGTATATCCAGCAGCATGCTGCGCCGCGCTACTTTGGCGTAGACAGATTGAAGAGTAAAGATTCTACCGAATATGGCCACGTCCTGAAGGTCGATTTTGTTGGAGCGCAAAGTCCTAAGATGGTGCCCGATAAGGCTTTTTCCAGCTACCGCAACTTTTTTATAGGAAATGATAAAAGCCGCTGGAAAGGGAATGTCCCCGAGTATGGAATGGTCACCTACGAGCAACTGTGGCCTGGGATTGACCTGCGCGTGTATAGTTATGGCGAAGCGATCAAGTACGATTTTGTGGTGGCTCCCGGAGTCGACCCTAATCTGATCAGACTACATTTCGATGGTGCAGATAAGCTGTCGATTGAAGACGGCGAACTCGTCGTGAAAACCTCCGTGAGGACACTTACAGAATTGCCTCCTGTGGCATACCAGGAGGAGAGAGAAGGCCGCGAAGGAATCGCGTGTCGATTTGCACTCGATGGCTCAACCCTGCATTTTGAATTGCCAAAAGGCTACGATAAGGATCGCCCACTCATCATTGATCCAACATTGGTATTTAGTACATTTTCAGGGTCTACAGATGACAACTGGGGTTTTACTGCCGCTTACGATACTGCGGGAAGTATGTATGCAGGAGGAATTTTGTGGCATGGTGTCGGAGCGATACCAGGCGCTACCACAGGATATCCAACGACTACAGGTGCCTATGCCACGCAGACAAACGGAGGAACCTTTGAAGTAACCATTAGCAAGTTTGATCCTACCGGAGCGAATCTCATTTATGCTACCTTGTTGGGAGGCGATAATGATGACCGTCCTCACTCACTCATTATCAATGATGCTGGAGAACTCTATGTTTATGGTCGAACGCTGTCAGGGAATTTTCCTACTGAAAATGCCTTCGATAGTACTCAGAATGGTGATGCAGATATTTTTGTAGCAAAATTTAATGCAGCAGGTAGTCAGCTCCTTGCCTCGACCTATGTGGGGGGAGCCGATGATGACGGCATAAATGAAAATGCCACTTTTACCGCTGGACCAGTCACTAAGTACAACTATGGCGACGATGCTCGTGGTGAAGTGCTGCTGGACTATGATGGCGATGTTTATGTGGCTTCCTGTACCAAATCAATAGACTTTCCCGCAGACACTTTTACCTTTCAACCCAATAATTATGGAGGCCCGCAGGATGGTGTTGTATTCAAAATGACGCCAGACCTCGATTCTATGATCTGGGGCTCATATCTGGGAGGAACAGGAACCGATGCGGCCTATGGATTGGCTATCGATTCTGCCAAAACAGTTTATGTGACAGGCGGCACGAATAGCACGAATATTTTGGTGAATCTGCCGGGAACGGGAGGACGTAACCCGAACTACCTCGGTGGCAGAGCCGACGGCTTTGTTGTTCATATTGATGCGCAGGGACGAAATCTACTTCATGGAACCTACATCGGTACCAACGATTATGATCAGGCCTTTTTTATCCAAAAAGACGAAAGCAATAATATCTACCTAGCAGGTCAGACCGAGGGGCGCTTCCCCATTGCAAATGCAATATATAGAGATGTTGGTGCCAAACAATTTATAATCAAACTTACACCAGACCTTGCTACTACGGTATATAGTACCACATTCGGAGATACTCAGTCGAGCACTCCCAATATTTCCCCAACTGCCATGCTCGTCGATAATTGCGAGAATGTATATGTAACCGGCTGGGGAGGCGTCACCAATTATCAGGGGACGGTGCGAAATATGCCCTTGACAACCGATGCTCAGCAGGATACAACGGATGGCAGTGATTTCTATTTATTTGTCTTGGCCAGAAATGCTGACAGCATGTTATACGCGACCTATCTTGGAGGAATAAATCCCCTTGGGGGATCAGGGGAGCACGTAGATGGCGGCACTTCGCGTTTTGATAAAAGAGGCATCGTCTACCATGCTGTGTGTGCAAATTGTGGTGGGATTACCGTTCCGGGCACAACACTCAACCAAAGCTTTCCTTCGACTGTGGGAGCTTATAGCGTGACCAATAATTCTCCAAACTGCAACCTCGCGGCTTTCAAATTCGACTTTGGCCTCACGGGCATCAACGCGAACTTTATCACACTGGACAGTAGCAATAATCCCATTTCTGGAAATACGCTTGAAGGCTGCCCTCCGCTCACAGTCAAGTTTGACAACGTGAGTTCATTCGGTGCCAATGCCCGCTATTTCTGGGAATTTGGTATCGTGGGCTCTTCTGACTCAACCTTTGAACCGACGTTTATTTTTCAAAATCCAGGAACCTACACCATTCGCCTTATCATTGAGGATTCTACTTCGTGCAATATTCGCGATACCGCCTTTCAGATTATCACGGTGTATCCGTATCCACTGGTTGAGGCTGGCCGTGACGAAGTGATATGCCAGGGAGACTCGGCAAGACTTGAGGCCACTGGAAGTGGAGATTTTCTGTGGGAACCAGCAATTTTTACCTCACCCCCCAATCAAGCTATCACTGATGTCTTTCCACCAGGTAATACCGAATTTATTGTGACACTTACCGACACGAATGGCTGCATCATTAAAGATAGTCTCATCGTGCAGGTTGATAGCGCCAACTGGCTCGATCTGATTCCTGGCGACACGACGATATGTGCAGGGCAATCGCTTGATCTTCAGGCTTTTGCGCCTTCTAAGTCAGTGTATTTCTGGGAGCCTGCAAGGAGTTTTGACAATCCACGACTTTCCAATCCTATCGCAACACTGGATAGCACACGCACGCTCGTCGTGACCGTTGTGGATACGAATCGCTGTACAGCGACAGACTCGCTCGAAGTGATCGTCTATCATAGCAGCGCTGGCGGTGACACCAGTATTTGTGCAGGTGCGTCGACTTCGCTCTTTGCCACTGGAGGTAGTAGTTATCGTTGGGAGCCGGCTCAGTTTGTTTCAGGAGTAAGTAGTTCCAATCCGATTGTTACGGTTAATCAGACTACGATCTTTTCTGCTTTTGTTACACTGCCAAATGGTTGTGTCGACACGCATTACGTAGAGGTGCAAGCCTATGCACTTCCTGAATTAACACTCTCCGACCCTGATACGATTTGCGACGGAGCAAGCTCACTGCTTTCTGTAAGTGGAGGCGCGAGCCACGTTTGGAGCCCTGCAGTATTTCTTGATGACAGTACAGCCAATCGACCTTTGGCGACTCCGCCTGCCACGATGACCTTTTCGGTTATAGCAACTTCGGTTGAAGGCTGTGTCTCAGATACTTCGCTGGAGCTATTTGTGCGTGAGCAATCATTGGTCGATGCTGGCCCGGATCGTCAGGTTTGTGGTGAAGGAGAAACCAGCTTGCAAGGCTCAGGAGCTACGAATTATCAATGGGCGCCTTCATTTGGTTTAAATAATTCGACAATTGCACGGCCTACTGTTCGATTGCTGGGTGATGAAGTGACCTACTTCCTTACTGGAATCGACCGTTATGGCTGCGAAGGAACTGATTCGGTACAGGTTCGCCGTATTGAGCAACCTGTCACGAGTATTTTGGAGGAGCTGTTCCCGTGCGATCGTGAGAGCCGCGCGTCGCTGACAGCGCTGGGCGGTGAACGCGTGCGCTGGAGCGACGGAAGCCGTAATAGAACGCGCATCGTCACGCCTATTCCTGGTGGGACCATGTTGATTGCCACAGCCTTTATCGATGATTGCGCGGGTGTGCCCGATACCGTCGTGATTGATCAGCGTGATCCATTTCCTATAGCTGCATTCACCGCTTCACCCACCGCAGGCATTGCTCCAATTGATGTGCAATTCACCAATCAGAGTGAAAAAGCTACGCGCTATGAGTGGTTCTTTGGGGAGGGCATGGGACAAAGTCAGCAACGTGATCCTCTCTGGGGATATGTTGCTGGAACATGGAGGCCAATGCTGATTGCATATTCCTCAGAAAATTGCCCAGACACAGCATATCTGGACCTTTTTTACGAAAACGCCAGCCTTCATATTCCTTCTGCATTCACGCCCAATAATGATAATGTAAATGATTTCTTCTACATCCAAAGCTATGGCTTAACCGCTTTCAGCATTAGAATCTATAATCGTTGGGGCGTGGAAATTTTTGCAAGCGAAAGCCCCGACTTCCGTTGGGATGGAACGTACCAGGGCGATACGGCTCCGGAGGGCGTATATGTGTACCAAATCATAACGACCAGCCCTACTGGAAGAAGAGAAACGCGTACGGGTACTGTGACGGTGTTGCGGTAGGTGGCAAACATTTCTCCAATCACTATTCTGCAATTTCCAATCTGTATTAGTTGATTGGAGAGTGCAGAATGGAAATTTTAGATTGCAGAATTGGAGCTGCGCGCCAAGCCTCGACACACCCTTTTCGCGCAGGCAGGCCCTTCGTAGATAAATCCGGTATAGGTCTGAATGAGCGAAGCACCGGCTTCCAGGCGCGCAGCGCCTTCGGCTCCTGTGGCGATTCCGCCTACTCCTACCAATGGAATTTCAGGCGCATGCTGGTGCAAATAAGCGCAGACTTCCTGCGCGCGAGCGCGCACGGGCGCGCCACTAAGTCCTCCCGCACCGATTGCCTGCACCTCGGAGTCAGGTGTCTTCAGGCCATCACGACTAATGGTAGTATTCGTTGCGATCAGGCCTGAAAGCTTCGCCTCTTTTGCTACGGCAATGATATCGTCGAGCTGTTCATTGCTGAGGTCCGGAGCGATTTTGAGTAAAAGTGGCTTCGGAGTCGCTTGAGCTTGATTGAGTTTTTGCACGCTGAGGAGCAGACGCGTAAGTGGTTCTCTGTCCTGAAGTTCGCGCAGGCCGGGCGTATTAGGAGAGCTGACATTCACTACAAAATAATCCACATAGGGGAACAGCGCTTCAAAGCATATTTCGTAATCCTTGACCGCTTCCGCGTTTGGGGTGTCTTTGTTCTTGCCAATATTCGCTCCGATAATGATGCCGCTCCGATCGATGCTCGATAAGCGTTTTACAGCGGCTTCCACGCCTCCATTGTTAAAGCCCATGCGGTTGATGACGGCCTTGTCGGCCGGAAGGCGGAAGAGGCGCTGGCGGGGATTACCCGCCTGTGGGCGCGGCGTGATCGTGCCTATTTCTACAAAACCAAATCCCAGTCTGTGCCAATGAGCCGCAAGTACTGCATCCTTGTCAAAGCCAGCCGCTAGCCCAAAAGGGTTTTTGAACTTCAATCCAAAAACCTCTCGCTCCAGGCTCGCATGCTTATAAGTAAAAGCCATTTGAACCAGATTACGCAAACCAGGAATCGCGAATATGATCCGAAGCATGCGAAAGCTGAAATGATGAACAGCTTCAGGGTCAAATAGAAACAGAATAGGACGAATCAGGAATTTGTACATGGGATTTCGCAGACGATTAGTTTTGTGTTTTGGGTTGAGCGTTATGCGTTCTTTTTTCTAAAAAAAAAGGCTTTTAATAGCCACTTGAACACAAAACTCCAAACTCGAAACCCCAAACCACTTGGCATCATAAATTTTGCTACAAAGGTCTTATTTTTTGTTTCTGGAAAAAATTATTTCATAACTTAGAAAAGATCATAAACTTCCAAACCTAATTTCTTATGAAGCACACGATACTCTTTCCCACTGATTTTTCTGCGGCCTCTGAAAAAGTGTTCGGCCATGCAGTAAGGCTTGCCAATAAGCTGGATGCCGACCTTCATGTGTTGCACGTGTATCATTATCAGATGCCAAGTCTGGATGTCGTTCCAAACGAAATTCGCAATGCGATTAACGTCGAGGCAGAAGGCGATGCTCAAAAGCATATGGACCATTATGCAGAAGTGCTGCGTGCCCAGACTGGCCATGAGGTGTCGCTGAGTACGATGTTTAAAACGGGCTTCGCCACGGATGAGATTCCAATGATCGCTGCCGAAATAGGAGCAACGATTATTGTAATGGGCGCAACAGGTGCTTCAGGTAAAATCAATGAAGTTGTGGGTACGGTAACATCAAGCGTGATCGAACGAGCACCTTGCCCAGTACTTGCGGTTCCTCCTGAAAGGGCAGAGCAAGAAGTGTGGAAGATGACCTATGCTTCAAGCTTTAGGGAAAACGAAATCGAGTACTTTTCAAAAGTAGAAAAGATAGGCCGCGATATGGGAATGCGTATTGCTGTGGTGCACGTTGCAAGAGAAGAGCAGGCCGCTGCTTTTGATGAAAACAACCAATTCTTTTCTCAAAAAAAGCGCGATGGAGAACTCGACTACTATGTCCTTAATCATAATGTCCCTGCCGATGGCCTAAAAGCGTATCTGAAAGATCATCCGGTTGATATCCTCGCGCTGCATCCGCGAAAGCGTACATTTTGGCAAAACCTTTTCCAGGAAAGCACCACAAAAAAAATCCTCCTCAGCCACAAAGTCAATGTGATGGCGATCACGGACGATGCCGCTGAGCGGATGTATAGCTAGGGGAGCGATATGTTTGATACGGATTGCAGATTTACGATTGCAAATATGCGATTGGAGAAGTTTTAATACGAATAGGGCATAATGCTAGAAGGAGTTGGAAATTATTTTTCCTTTCTTAACCATCCAAGAACTCTTGGATTTTCAATTGTACAAGTGTTTCCATCTAATTTTAGCATTCTCCGTGCACCATTAATGAAATCATTTTGTTGAATGATTTCGACTTCTGTGTTACGGACTTCTATAACGATTGCAACGTGTCCAAATTTGTTCCAACTACTCGCTTCAAAGATTATGATGTCATTCGGTTTTGGGCAACTAATGCCGCCATTCCTATATTGAAACAACCCTCTATCGCTATTAAATTTCCCGTCGCCGAGCTGTCTGTTAAAATAGTCTTTAGCATTTCCGTAGCTATTAGGCATTTTGTGATTTAGGTATTGGTAGTAATACCTTTTTACAAATTCAACACACTGCCATTTCAGTCCAATATTATAACCATCTGAACTAACATTTCTTCCTTGAACATTGCTCATTAACCCATTATGGTAGACAGCTATATTATTCCATTCATCAATTTTATCACCAGGTGAATTCACTACTAATGGCCATAAAACTATTGTAATTGCCCCAATAGACAGTAAAAGGAATATTTGAATTTTTCTAACCAAACGGCATCATTCTTTTTAAAGGGGGTAAGAAGCAGAATCAATTTGTAACTATTTAGCTGCCTTTCAAAAAATAAACTTGGTCGTTGAGCGGAGTCGAAACGACCAAGGGCTGCGCGAAGCGTATGAGCTGAAGTGGCTTCGACTTTAGTTAGCTTACTTAGGCTGTTTCTTCTGAAAAGCATTCTATTCGCCTTCCACTCTTATTGATTAGGGTCGCCATGATCCAGTCAAAGCCGTTTCTTTTTGCAGACTGGAAGTCTGTTTTGGAACCGTCGATCAACTCTATAATTCCATGATCATCGACTTTATCGCCAAATTCATCGTCATAGTCAATACCGTTTTGAGTGTTGATAATAACTTCAAAAACCTCATTTCCTTCTTTGTCTTTGTAGTAGGTATCTGCTCGTCTATTATTGATTTGTTCATCAGTGAACTTATCACAAAACATAGCATTATACCCGTATTTACAGCCATCGAAAAGAAGGATTGTTTCTTGTGATTTTACTTCTTCTGCGTAAACAAGAATTGGGGCTAATGCCGTCTGTTCAATCAAATTGTATTTAGGATTGATGTCTCCGTAGTACTTGATCTTAAACTTGCTTCCATTATTTTTTCCTTTAAGCTTTCTTCTCCACTCATGGTTATGCAGATTTTTAGGATTAATAATGTGTTCTGTCATATCTTCTAAATATGCTGGTCCCAAAACTCCATTATCGGTTGTTTCTAATGGTTCAGTATTGTCTTTATTCTGAAAAAAATTCCGAAAGCTTTCATGATGTCATTTTAGTTTGATAGCTATAAAAAAAACGAGACAAGCAACTCTAAATCAGCCACTTGTCTTGTTTCTATAAAAGCCATAAGCTTCCCTAAACCGCGATCAAGCTCGGCTTAATCTTCGCTTCGAAGTCAGCGCGGAATCGGTTGATCGTATTACGCACAGGCCATGCCGCCGCATCGGCGAGGGCACACACGGTACGACCCTCCATGCGATCACAAAGATCGAGCAACATGTCGAGGTCTTTCGACTCGCCGTATCCATTATTGATTTTCTGCAATACCTTCACGAACCATCCGGTTCCCTCACGACAAGGCGTACACTGACCGCAAGATTCGTGATCATAGAACTTGGAAATACGCAGTAGGAAGGCCACGATATCCGTGTCTTCATCGAGCACACACATGCCGCCAGTTCCCATAAAGGTTCCCACGGTGCGAAGCGAGTCCGCATCCATGGTGATGCCTTCGATCATGTCCGCCGTCAAGATCGGTACAGACGATCCTCCTGGCACAACGGCCTTGAGTTTCTTGCCATTGCGAATGCCACCGCCGATATCATAGATCAAGTCAGAGATCAGCATCCCTGTAGGGAATTCGTATAAGCCAGGATTATTGACATGGCCGGCGAGACCGTACAAGCACGGTCCAGGATGTGTCGCTGCTCCTATGCCAGAATACCAATCGGCACCATGGCGCATCACGAGCGCAGCATGCGAAAGCGTTTCTACATTATTGATAGTTGTCGGCTTGCCCCAAAGGCCCACCTGCGCCGGGAACGGCGGCTTTGAACGTGGGTACGGGCGCTTGCCTTCGAGCGACTCCATGAGCGAAGTTTCCTCACCACAGATATAAGCTCCGGCTCCTTTATGAACATGGAAGTGGATGCTTTTACCCGAACCCATGATATTATCACCGATATATCCTTTTTCGTAGGCTTGATCCACAGCGCGCTGCATCATGTCAATCCAGTCGGCGTATTCGCCACGGATATACACATAGGCTGCATCCATCTCCATCGCATAGCAAGCGATCATCGCGCCTTCGATGAAGAGGTGTGGATTGTATTCAAATAAGCGACGATCCTTGATCGTGCCTGGCTCCGACTCATCGCCGTTACAAGCCAGATAGCGAGGAACACCTTCCTTCTTGGGAGGCATAAATGACCACTTAAGTCCAGCGTTAAAGCCCGCTCCCCCGCGACCGCGGATATTGGCTTTCTTCACTTCGTTTACCACCGCCTTGGGGTCCCAGGCATCCTCCTGAAGCACCTTCTTCCAGGCTGCATAGCCTTCGTGCTGTTCGTATACATCGATTTGATGCAGATTAGGAATGTCTGGCAAGACTACTTTTTGGTACGATTTCCAGTCGCTCATGTGGATAGATATAAATTTCGCTATAGAACTAGCAAATATACACAGATGTTTGAGGAGATTGTAATGGATTCTTACTTCTGTTGAATAAGGCTGAATGTATTGATGCGGAAGCTTTATTGCAGATCGCTTTTTAGCTCAATTTTCCAGCTTGCGGCATCAAGTTCGAGTTCCAGATGTCTTCCACTCATAAATTCATCGCATGCTATCCTCAATACATTTCCACTCCAGTTCTTAAATTGGATAAGATCCATTTGAACGGGACTAGGGATGGGAATTAGTGTTTTAAGCGTTCCGTTTATACGCCATATATGGTAGTAGTCCGAGATAACGATCTCTCCGCTAGGCGCAATCGTCAAGTTTCTATATGAAGGCCGATCTTCAAGTTCTAGTACAGTGCCATCTTGTTGACGTAGTCGCCAGGCATAGTCTGACGTCAAGACGATGACTTCTTGCTGATGTGCTGCAAGGGCGACATCTCTTCCTTGCCCTCTAAACACGCCACACCATTCGTCGTGATCAGCGTTGGTGAATTTTATATAAGTCCAGGTCTGAGAATTCCAGGGACTTTGATGGTCATAGATTTTCTCATCGTATTCGCCAGAGGAGGGTTGGTCGATTATTTCAGCAAATATTATCATGCGTGGCGATCGTGAGGATGGCGTGGTGATAGCATGGAGAATATCTATCGTTTTTTTGTAAAAGCCGCAAGCCTGCTATTGTTTTTTCAGAATCTCAATCAGCTTTGAATTGATATACAAATTTTCTCTTCCTACTTTTTCGAGCTTCAATACCCCAATCTCACTTAAGGTTTTCAGGTAACGTGAGGCTGCCTTTCTTTCTATGCCGAGTCTATCTACTAAAAGATCAATCTTCGAATAGGGTTGCTCATACAGTAACTCGACCAGCTCCTTCCTGTATATTTTTGGAGCCTTTACAGAGACCACTTCGATAGTTTCATCAAGAGATTCTTTTATTAAATCAATTTTATGAATAGTCCTGATTGAGGTAACCTCCACTGCTTTAAGCATATAGAGAATCCATTCCTCCCAATTTCCATACTTGTTCACGGCATTTAGCAATCGATAATATTCTTCTTTATGCTCAATGATGTATGAGCTTAGATACAAAATGGGAATCTCGATCAAGTCATTTAGGATTAGATACAGAATATTCAAAATTCTACCTGTCCTTCCATTACCATCATAGAAAGGATGAATACTTTCAAA
>JBGCFB010000020.1:0-9625 GCA_045106685.1 Bacteroidia bacterium
GCCAATTTTTTAGAAAAATTGTCATTTCGACTCGCGTAGCTGAGGAGAAATCTTGACTTTATCGACCAATTAGCTAAAAGTCAAGATGTCTCGCCAGCTCCGCGGCTCGACATGACAATCCTTTTGGGATTCGTTAGACAATTTCAATGAATGATTCCATGATAGGTATCTAATTGTTAATTATCCATTGTTTATTATTAATCCTATGAAAAGCAAAAGCCGCAAACGAATATATCATTTGCGGCTTTCTAAATAAGTGGAGGATATCGGAGTCGAACCGATGACCTCTTGCATGCCATGCAAGCGCTCTAGCCAACTGAGCTAATCCCCCTGAGGGAGGGCAAATGTACGGGCTTTTTAGTTTCTGCAAAACCTTTTTCGAAAAAATATAAGACAAATACGGCTATTGGTCCTTGGCTATTGGCTTTTAGCAGGAATAGCCCTTCGCCCTTCATTTAAGGCGTGATTTTTGCAATCTTCACCGCATTGAAATATTTACCCCTTCGCATGTTACGTTACTTCATTTTTTCGCTTATCATTTTACCCACAGTGATTTTTGCTCAGCAAAAAACATACATAAAGCTCAATACTGCTGCTTTAGTGATGGGAACGCTTGAACTTGATGTAGAAAAACACCTCAGTGATATCAGTGCACTTGAGTTTGGAATCGGTGTGCGAAAGCAGCGACTAGACAGCGGCCAAACCGCTGGTTTTCAGAGCCTTGCGAGATTTAGAGGTGAACAAAATTTCAATCTAAGCGGCATGGTAGGGATTCGTTTTTTTGAAAATAATCCTTACGAACACCCATTCATTGCTTTCAGGCTCACGGGTGCGTATTATAATGAAGACGTTCGCCTCGCAAGTGAAGAATTACAAAACTTCAGTGGCTTTAGAATTGGTGCTACGCTTGTTTTAGGTGTGTCATTTCCATTGGGTGACCGCATGGGATTAGATGCCGGGATACAAGCCGGCTACGCCAGTCCACGAAAACTTCCCGAACCAGGCAACTACTATTTCCCTTATATGGGCTACGCTGTATCCGACTTTAATATCGTGAGTGTTCCTGGTGGCCATTTCCAGCCGGTTTTTGCGTTCCGATACAAAATCCAGGAAAGCAGACGTGATCGGATCAGGCGGTAATCAGTAGAGAAAAGGCATGCCTTTTCTCTACTGGCTACTGGCTATTGGCTATTGGCTATTAGGATACTTTATCCATATAAAGGTTTCGCAATAACCACTTTTTCTCTGGCCAGAAACTAGCAGCCAAAAGCTAGTAGCCTTTATACAAACCCATTCCGTACCAGATACAATACTAGTCCGGCAGTATTGCGGACCTTGCTTTTCTCGATCAGGCGCTGTCGATGAGACTCTACGGTGCGGTGCCCTATCCCAAGTTCATCCGCTATTTCGCGCGTGGTGTACTCTTTACAGATGAGCTTACCGACTTCTATTTCTCTCTGGGACAAGTCGCTCTTTCCGGGCTTTAATGTCTTGTGTTTCAAACGGTTAAGCATCGCTGTAGACATCGTTTCGGTGATGTGATAATCGTTTCGAATGACGTTTTGGATAGCGCGGGCCATTTGATCAGTACTGGTATTTTTATGCAAAAAACAGTTAACGCCGAGATCAACCATACGAAGAACCGTACCGGTATCCTTTCGTCCACTGAGTACCAGAATTTTGACTTTGGGGTGCTTTTTTTTGAGAAAAGAAGTTGTCATAAAGCCGTCCAATTCCGGCATCTGCGCGCCGAGAATCAGGACTTCCGGCACGACGGCATCCATCTTATTGATGAGTTCACGGCCGTTTCCAGCCTCCAGGACAAACTTTACCGCCGGCGCGGCATTCTTCAGAGCGGCAATAAGCGACTCTCGAAATAACCGATGCTCATCGGCTATTCCTGCGTGGATCATGTTCATGGGTGTGTTGATTTGATGATTAGCTGATTGGGTGATTAGCTAATTGGGGGGTGTTGATTTGGTGATTTGATAATTAGCTGATGAATGATTTGATGCTAAATGACTAATTATTCATGGTTCATTAGTCATTATTCATTGAAATCGCGGAGCGATTTCGCTTCATTGTTTTCGCAAAGCGAAAACGCTTCATTACCGTGGCGCAGCCAAGGCTAACAATACGTTAGACGGCTGGAACACAAATCGATCAACATGTTTTGTTATCTTTTTTCTGAATTGACAGAAAAAGCAAGGCCTATACGGTGGAAGACGCCTTGAAAACTGGATGGGTCAAAGGCATAGTCGAGTCGCAATGGATGGCGACCGATGCGTGAACGAAGGCCGAATCCGGCTGTGGGGAGATTTTGATCCACCACATTAAGCTTGTAGCCTGCTCGTAGAAAAAGTAATTCACGCCAGGCGTACTCAAGGCCAAAGCGCAAGTTTTCGGCGTTGTCGTTGGGGTGGTTTAGCTGAAGTAGCGTTGTAAGCGTCTGCTTCTCATCCGCAGATTTCCACGGAATCATCGAAACCGCCAACTGAAATACAGTCGGAGCTGGATAATCTTCCAATGTTCTTGACTGGCTGAAAAAAGGGTCATTATCGGGCAAGTCGCCTCTGAGAACAGAATTCAAACCAAAGTTCTGAACCTGTACTGCAAAACTAAGGTCATTAAATTCTGTACGGTACAAAAAACCAAGGTCTAGCGCAGCGGTATTGGCAGCAAAATTACCAACCTGCTCACGTACATATTTAAGCGAAATGCCGTAGCGAAAGTAGTCTGTAAGTTGCTTACTGTAGGTTAGGCCAGCAGAAAAGTATGAGGCATAAAAAAGCTCGCCTGTTCCATTAGGTTGAAACTCCGTTCTTACCTCCATGGCTCCTGAAGAAAGTCCGCTCATCGACAATGCAAGATGCCCAGCTTTGGTAGGTTTACCGATGCTAAAGGCGCCAGCATTGGTTCCTGCGGCCCAAAATGTATTGGCAACACCGATGGTGAGACCTTTTGTTTCGGCAAGTGCAGCAGGATTTGTCCAGACGCTATAACCATCGCCTGAGAGGGTCAAATTTGCACCACCAAGGCCCGCAGACCGAGGGCTCAAGTCCATTTTCAAGAAGGTAAGTGCCGAAATTCCAGCTCTTTGCCCTCCTAACGGAGGAAATAATTGAGCCTGCACATTCAATCCAAACAAGCTCACAATGGCCAAAAACAGTAGACGTTTAATCATGGTAACAACCTTAATTTGCACGCAATTTATCGAATAAATTCACGTATCCAGATTACTTTATTGTTAAGCTATGCTAGCGACTGGCTTTTGGCGGTTGGCGATTGGCTTTTTTGTCACGAATAATTCCATTTTTACAGGCAGCTTAAAAGTAGCGGTGTTCATTCAAAAAATTGAAATAATAATTGCGCTTTGGCGCCCCTAATCGCCATTTTTGCCAACTAAATAGCTGGTGGCTGAGCGTAGCCGAAGCCATAACGGCAAGAAAATCTGTCGATTTTTGGTTGATGGGCCTTCGACTTTAGTTTATCCTGAGCCTGTCGAAGGGCTCAGGCCACAAAAGGGGTTTTGTTGGTTTTGGGTCATTTGAGAGGAGAAAAGGCCATTTTTTATTGCGAAAAAATGAATGAACAGCCCTAGTTTAGAACCTTAAATTCTGGCCAAAAGCCAACAGCTAAAAGCCACAAGCTAATTACTTTTGTAAAAATTTCATTCCGCCGATCTATTTTATCGTGTTTGGCCGGAATTTTGTACTCTTCGAAATAATCTTTGTAGTATTTACTATACAATGAAATTGCAACCCCTTGTCATCGCTGCAATCTTGATACAAGTCCTGTTTACAGGATGCATGTCAATGCGCACCATCAAACCCTCAGGTCTCAAAGGCATAAGCCTTGGAGATCCTATGCCGGAACTCAATGTGACCCGCATGCTGGGCCATCCTGCTCACGATTCGATTATCGAGGAAGGAGAATACAGCTGGCGTGCCATGATCATCGAGCATCCAAGTGGGGATATTCTGGTGGAGTCTGACTATTTTGACCAAAACAAAATCAACCGTATCCAGATTAAAGCGCGTGATTTACGCTACCAAAAACACATCACAGTGGGTAGTACAGTAGACGCACTTAGCAGCCTAAGCCAGCGTTGGTTTATCACTCACCTTCCAGATTATGACCGCGTTGATCTGACGATCGAGGGACTGCATTTTCTGATAGATGACACATTTTTAGAGACAAAATCGGAAGAAGCCATCCAAAAGGATGATATTCCGAAAGATGCCCAAATCCTCGCCATTATTTTGATGTAGCAAAAGCAGAATGAATATGCCCCTTGTAACCTATCGCCTGCTCACATTCGTGCTTCTAGCACTTGTAGTCACTCCGACAAGCTTCTTGTCTGGACAATCCGGAACGCGTAATCTTCGTCTGGGCTTTGGCCTGATGACGACCATGTACGAAGGTGACCTCTCCGCCGATGAGTCGGGCACTGTCCGCATATATCCCGGTGCCAATTTCTCTATCCAATCACAGCGAATCCGCCGCATTCAGCTCCAACTGAACGCCGGTTTCGGACGCTTTGCTGATCAATATGATGGCGAAATGCCGGCTGCTCCAGTTGGTGTAGTTCCCGTTTCTTTTGTCGAGACGAGCTATTTCTATGGAGATTTAAGACTGAAATTCACCCCATTTCCTTGGCACAAGATTCGCCCTTATGGAAGCATTGGGGCAGGTTTTTTGATTTTTTCACCAAAAGACCTCAACGGCAAATTCTTATCAGACGCGATCCTCACTCGTCCTGCAGGCGAGCGCTATAATACTTCTGTACCACAACTTCCGATCTCTCTGGGTATCCAAACGGATATGACAGGATTGCTAGGCGCAGGAATTGAATACACTTATCGGTTTGCTCCAACGGATTATCTTGATAATGTAGGTCAGCTGGGAAGCAGAGCGGGTTATGACAAATTGCACAACATCACCTTTTCGCTTTATTTCAATTTTTCTGGAAGAAGAGGGCGCCCCAATCTACCGACGCGACCTGATGGACGTGATGTACTTGCGTCGATTCGTTCGCTTGCTGCGGATTCACTATTGATCGCATGGAATGACGTAGCAGTCCCTGACCAGCCGCCTGTGCTGGCCTCTGCTAACTCAATTGGCCCTGACTTGGGGAATGCAGGAAAAACTGGTGTTTCATCAGAAGAGGCCCGTCTGGCCAAGCTGACAGGCTTATGCGAGGAAGCCATCAAGAATGGAGATGTGTTGTACTTCCTTCCTGAAAGTTTTGATAATTACGCTTCACTCTACGAGCGTTTTTCTGTACCAAAGTCGATTATTCAGTCACTAAATGGCCTGGAAGGCAAAGAACAGCTACCGATTAATAGCTCGCTGGTACTTCCTGATCTGCGCAAATACCTGACGGATGATGCTGAGGCAGCTCGTGCCGCAGCCGAAGCTGCGCAGTGGCAAACACTGGAATTAGAAGCCCTAAAAGAAAGTCGTTATATTTATTATCAGATTAAGAAGGACGATACGATTGCAACGATTGCTGGACGTTTCAAAACCAGGATCGCAACAATTCGAAAACTCAATGCTTTGCAATCTGAAAAATTGTATGTGGGTACGTATCTTCGCCTACCTAACTTAGGAATACCGACGAGTCCGTGATTCAAAGCCATCGCATCTTCTTTATATGCATAGTATTTTGCATTTCAGTTATATCACTGAAGGCACAAGGAGATGGTGAAGGCATTCATATTCAGGTTGGAATGGGAGGCACAGCCTATACGGGCGATCTCACTGAGCCTGATTTACCCATGTTCAGAACGCAGCCATCAGTCAATTTAGGGCTTGTTATCGCAGGGAAAGGCTGGATTCAGCCACGTATTGGCGTTGGTTTTGGCAGTTTTATAGAACAACAAGACCAAAACTTAATCATACCGCCTGCTGGCATTATTCCTACTCCCTATGTCCAGAGTACATTCACGCACATGGATCTACAATTGCAGTTAGTTCTATGGCGAAAACGCACATTTAGCCTGAGTATGGGCGGTGGGCTAGGGTTGCTGTTTTTTTCTCCTAAAAATTTCGAAGGCGATTTTCTCATAGACAATCCTTTTACCCGGCTTCCAGAAGAAGAATATCCTGGTTTTGCACCTTCCTTTCCGCTTAGTGTTGGATTAAATATTCGCTTAAAGTCCCAAATGGGCCTTCGTCTGGAATATACATATCGTCCTACGGGAACCGATTACCTGGACAATATTGGGCTACTGGGAAACCGCGAAGGCAATGACCGTTTGCAAAGTATTTCTGTAGGTTTTTGGGTTGGCTTGCGCCCTCCGAAGGCACCCAAAGAGGCAAGCCCTCAACCTACTCAGGAAAATATCGCACCTGCGGTAAGCCGTACTACCCCACCCCGGAGCAATAAGGCAGAAGAAAGTCAGGCTTCATCTACAAGTCCTGCTAAAACTCGTGAACTAGCCGAAGCCCAAAAGCTGGAGGAAGTAAAAGAGAAAGAAGCTGAAGCAATAAGTGCCAGGAGGTATCGCTATCACCGAGTTGAGAAAAAGGATACGTTGGAGAAAATCGCAAAACGTTATGGCGTTCGCATCAGTACCCTACGGCGTATTAACTTCCTTGTCAATAATGAAATAATACCGGGTAGCCTTCTCAGGATTCCGGATATCGAAGCCTCAGAATCAAGACAGGAGGGATCTTTGTAAAAATCGTTTGTTTCTTTTTTTCAAAAACGGGTTCCTCAATTCCATCCATTATTAAGCCATACTTAAAGGCAGTATGTAATAATGTAGAAATGGAGCGATGAAAATAAAACTGTAATTCAGGCTGGTTGCGGATGGCTTCTCCCATCGATTGGATATTCTCCGTGTAGTCAAATACAAAAATGCCGTCATCATCCTCTCTCACATTTTTTTCTCCTCTGAAACAAGGATGAGGAATTGAAAAAACGAAGCTTCCGCCAGGTTTCAAAAGTTGCGTGAGGGCTTTGAATAAAGGATCAACTATGGGAATATCCATGAGCACCATATTGGCTGCAGCAGCATCGTAGGTATGGTTTCCCAAGCTTAGCAGCTCGTCGGACTTTGTCGCATCCAGCACTTTATAATCGATATGCTCAGAAGGGTATGTTTTTGCGTTTAGAATGTTCCTTTCTGCGAAATCAAAAGCGGTTACATTGACTCCCAAATGAGCCATTGTACGTGCAAAAACGCCGTTTCCACAACCTACATCCAGCAGCTTATCACCTGGCTTCATATTTAATAGCCGTACTGTGATTGGAGAGATTAATGTACTGTGCCAATCATTACCCTTGATACCCATGCGGGCATCCCAGTAGTCTGCATTCGCCTCCCAGATGGCTTTATTTTCCTGATTAATTGTATCTGACATTGAGATTTTGATTTATTATTTACCGAAATTGCATCCAACGTTTTAAGTCCAAATTTTCAACACCCGAATATACATGTCTTCTCTTCTTCGCCATTCAATTTTGCTTTTGGCGCTTATGCTTTGCGGTGTCATCGCATCAGCTCAGCTACCCTACTTTTTTAATGAAGGCAGAGCCGGCGTTCAATTTGGAGTAAGTACCTCTATTGGTTCCAGGCTTAACCGGCTAGGTGTATTTGCCGAAGGGTATTACCTGGTGCATGACCGGTTTCAGTTGGGCGCAAGCCTTCGTGGCTATCAGGTTTTGAATGGCTATGGACCACAAGGGCAGCGGGGTGAGTTTCAGGCTTCTTTGGCGGGCTTGGTTGGTTTTGGGAAAAATAAAGAGTTGAAGGCTCCTTTCTTCTCATATGTGAGCAATTACACCCAAGGAGAAGGATTTTTGGCTTATAGCCTGAATGTGTACCTGGACAATGTGGAAACATCGCAGGTTACAGCGACCTTGGGTCTCGGCCATGGAGGCTTGTTTTTATGGCTCGAAAACGATGCCCTGGCAGATGGAATTCGGGACAGATTTCGCACTGCCACCTTTTTACTTGGCTACGAAAACGAGGATACCCGATTTGCGATCAATAGCCTGATGTGGACCGGCGACCCTTCCTCCAAAGGACGAACCAATATTGCAGCAAAAGATTATCCAGGCCGCTATGGCGCGGTTAATTTAGAAAAGGCAAAACATGGAGATTGTTCGCATGGCATTCTTTCTCTCCAGGTTCAGCGCCGAATCGCCGGAAATCAAATCATGCGTCTTGACCTCGGCATCGATGCTGAGCAGATACGCCACGCCCTCCAAAACCGCCTTATCCATGATGCTATCATCATTCCTTCCTGGCTTTTCAATATCAAAAACCGACATGTGCCGATGCTGGACTCACAAGGCAAACCCTACCTTTTCAAAGAAGACCAAAAGATTAGAAAAGCACTACCATTTGGGATGCTGAGTTTGAATCCAGGTTTGTTTTGGTAAGGGGAAATTAATCATTGGTCATGGTTAATTATTCATTATTAATGTGAATCAAGGGTTGAGAGCTGGGACTTTTGCTGCATAGACAGCTGCAATTCTTCCAAATATATGAGCGATCAACCCTTTGTCTGACCTGATGAGGGATGCTCTCTGAATATCGGTTTTCCGAATTAGCCATGCAAATAACGACTCGATAGGTTGCCTAATGGTCGATACAGCTCTTGAAAATAGGTCATCAGCTGCTTTATTAAACGCTCTTTCCCATTCCGATTGTCCTTTTTTGAGTTTCACCGGAGTGAAAATTGCTGAGTTGAGCTGTGCTTGAAGGTGTTTATTCAAGGGCTCATTCGCGTATGCTTTATCAGCGTATAGATGTCGATTTTTCATGAGTAGGAAGGTGCTTTTAAGCGCAGTAAGATCATGTTCAGAAGCTGATGTTAGGGTAAGAACCTCTGGAAAAGGAAGTCCTCCAGGCTTATGAAAAGCAATGCCGTGTAGCTTTACCCCATAGTAATGCAGCTTTTTGGTTGAACAATAGCCTTTATTCGTTAGCTCAGGAGCAACTTTCCCTGCTCTACGTCCACTACAGGTGATGATAGGCATTGAGTCAACAAGTGACATGCTCAGATCAACGTTATCTGAGGGAGTATCTCTAAGCAAACGTTTCACTAAAGCTGGAAAGGCCTCTGAAAGACGATTAACCCGTGCGTTGAAAGCCTGATAGCTCGGTAAATCAGGAAACCAAGTGCGCAAGTACCGATCGGCATAGTCATACATCGATTTTATCGTGTGTTTTTCTTCCTCAATCATCGCATACAAGTAAATGCACAAACATTCTTCATCACTAAATGCGGGCCTTGAGTTGTTACTAAAACGCTGGCAAATCCAACGTAATTCCGTATCATAGCAGTCGCAGATGTAGTAGTAGAGGGCTATTAATTTGATTTCTTTCACACGAGCAAATTAGCAATCCTACTCATCTGCTTTTTATTTGCTCAACCCTTGATTCACATTATAAATGAAAAATGACCCAATGACTAATGCTTCCCCATAAAGGCTTTGAGGGCTTGCCATTGTTCATGGGAAGTCAGGTGCGATTTCCTTTGATCCACCCAGATGATGTCGCATTCAAAGCAGAGATCAATCGAGCCAACGATATTTCCCTTTTTGTCAAAAAACACAATAGCATCTCGGAAGGTAGGAATGCAAGCTGTGGAAGGAGTCTTCTCCGCT